>NZ_CAHJWW010000050.1 GCF_903643035.1 Sphingomonas bacterium
TGGCGGAGGTGCGCGCCCGCGCGGCCGATGCCGCCGTCCGCGCGGCAGGCGCGATCATCGCCCGCGATCATGGCGCCGCCGCCGACCGCGGGCTGGTCGATCGCACCATCGCCGGGCTCGGTCGCCCGAACTGATCGGTTGTGGCGCTCGACCGGGTTCGGCGGCGCGCCGCCACCTTTCTCCGATGCTCCAGCCTTGCCGGGCGCGCGCGATGATCGAGCCCGAAGACTGTACGACGATGGCCGATGTGCGCGCCGGCGTGGATGCGCTGGACGATGCGATCGTCGAGCTCCTCGCCCGTCGCTTCCGCTTCATGGACGCCGCCGCGCGGATCAAGCCGGAGCGGAGCCACGTCCGCGACGAGCCCCGCAAGGCGGCGGTGATCGCCAGGGTCCGCGCGACGGCCGCCCGCGACGGGGCGCCGGCCGAGCCGATCGCGGCGCTGTACGAGCGGCTGGTGGAGGACTCGATCGCGTACGAACTGGCGCGGTTCGACGCGCGTTGACCGCTATCGGCCCACCCGTCCGAACCAGATGACGTGCCGGGGTCCCTTGCCGTTGCCGCGCGCGCGCACGACGACCTCCTCGGTCGCGAACCCGGCCTCCCGCATCCGCCGCGCGAAGGCGGCGTCGGGGGCGGCGGACCAGACCGCCAGCATGCCGTCCGGCCGCAACGCCCGCCGCGCGGTCGCGAGGCCGCGCGGCGAGTAGAGCCGGTCGTTGACGTCTCGCGTCAGGCCGTCCGGCCCGTTGTCGACGTCGAGCAGGATCGCGTCCCAGCGCGCGGGCACGGCCGCGATCGTCTCTGCGACGTCGGCGACCTCCAGCGTCACGCGCGGATCGTCGAGGCAGCCGGCGGTCAGCGCCGCCATCGGCCCGCGCGCCCAGTCGACGATCTCGGGCACCAGTTCGGCGACCGTCAGTCGCGCCTCCGCGCCCAGCGCCGCGAGCGCGGCGCGCAGCGTGAACCCCATTCCATAGCCGCCGACCAGCAGCCTCGGCGCCGCGACACCGGCCAGCCGTTCCACTGCCATCGTCGCCAGCGCCGCCTCGGAACCGCTCATCCGGCTGTTCATCAGCTCGTTGCGGTCGAGCACGATCATGTAGTCGGCGCCGCGCCTGAACAGCCGCAACGGATCCCCGCCCGGTACGGGCGCGGTGGCGACCAGCTCGCGCGGCGTCATGGCAGGCTCTTCTCCAGCACCACGAACGAGAGATCGTCGCGCAACGGCGTACCCAACCGTTCGTCGCCATACGGGAAGGGTATGATCTTCCCGGTCCGGCGATAGCCGCGCCGTTCGTACCACCCGATCAGCGTCTCGCGAACGTTGACGACCGTCATGCGGACGCGCGTGCCGCCTTGCTCGCGCACCCACGCCTCGGCCGAGCTCAGCACGGTCCGGCCCAGCCCCGCTCCCTGCCGCGCCGGATCGACGGCCAGCGAGCCCAGATACCAGACGCCGTCGCCGACTGGCTCCAGCCGCACGCAGCCCGACAAGGCTCCATCCGGTTCGGGCCATACCAGCATCGCGGCGTCCGGCGCGGCAGCGATCTCCGCGTGCAGCAGTCCGGCGGTCGTGCGGTCACCGGCGAGGTACGCGTCCTCGGTCGTCCAGCCTCCGTTGTCGGCCCCGCCACGATAGGCGCGGTTCATCAGCGCGGCGATGGCGGGCACGTCGTCGTCGGTGGTGGGTATGAACATGCGGCTCCCTCGCGGCGGTGAGCCGCGCCATAGGGCAGGGCACGCGCCAGGGCGAGACGGTCTGGCCCGGCGACTCGCGCCGTCCTACATGCAGGGCATGTCCGACTACGGTCCACCCACCCATTCGCACGAGGCCCGCTTCAACGAGGAGGGCGCGACCTTCGCCGTCCGCGGTGCCGACGCGCCCGACCTGACGACGGGCGTCGCCGCGATACGCAACGTCGTCCAGACGCTGCCGCTCAAGCCCGGCGTCTACCGGATGCAGGACGTCAACGGCGACGTGCTGTACGTCGGCAAGGCGCGCGCGCTGAAGAACCGCGTGTCCAACTACATGCAGATCGACCGGCTGACGAACCGCATCCGCCGCATGGTGTCGCAGACCCGGTCGATGACGATCGTCACCACCAACAACGAGGCGGAGGCGCTGCTGCTGGAGGCGCAGCTCATCAAGCGGTACCGTCCGGCGTACAACGTGCTGTTGCGCGACGACAAGTCGTTCCCCTTCATCCTGCTGCGCGGCGACCAGCAGTTCCCGCGCATCCAGAAGCATCGCGGCGCCCGGCGGGCGAAGGGCGACTATTACGGCCCGTTCGCGAGTGCGGGCAGCGTCAACAACACGTTGAACGCGCTGCAGAAGCTGTTCCTGCTGCGCTCGTGCACCGACGGCTTCTTCAAGACGCGCGACCGGCCATGCCTGCTGTACCAGATCAAGCGATGCTCGGCGCCGTGCGTCGGGCGGATCGACGAGCCGGGCTATGCCGAGCTGGTGTCCGACGCGAAGGACTTCCTGGCCGGCAAGGCGACCGATGTGCAGGCGAGGCTCGGCGCGGAAATGGAGGTCGCCGCCGCGGCGATGGATTTCGAACGCGCGGTGGTGCTGCGCGACCGGCTAAAGGCGCTGACGTTCATCCAGGGGACGCAGTTCATCAACGCGGAGGGGATCGGCGACGCGGACATCTTCGCGATGGCGTGCAAGGAGGGCGTGGTCGGCATCCAGGCGTTCTTCATCCGCGGCGGACAGAACTGGGGCCATCGCAGCTTCTTCCCGTCGCACGTCCAGGACGTGCCGGAGGACGAGGTGCTGACGAGCTTCCTGACGCAGTTCTACGAGGAGGTACCGCCCGCGCGGACGGTGTTCGTCGACCGCGAGCTGCCCGACCGCGACGCGCTGGCGGAGGCGTTCGCGTCGCAGGCCGGGCGCAAGGTCGAGCTGTCGGTCCCCCAGCGCGGCACAAGGCGCCGGCTGCTCGACCAGGCGAAACGCAATGCGCAGGAGGCGCTGGAACGGCGGCTGGCCGAGAGCACCACCCAGGCCAGGCTGCTGCGCGAGGTGGCGGAGCTGTTCGACCTCCCCGAGCCGCCCGACCGGATCGAGGTGTATGACAACAGCCATATCCAGGGGACGAACGCGCTCGGCGCGATGGTGGTCGCCGGGCCGGAGGGCTTCCGCAAGGGCCAGTACCGCAAGTTCAACATCAAGGGGAACGAGGCCCGCACCGACGACGACTTCGGCATGATGCGCGAGGTGTTCCGCCGCCGCTTCGCCCGCCAGCTGGAGGAGGCGCCCGACCGCGACGCTGTTGGAAAGGACGGGGCGACGTGGCCGGACCTGGTGCTGATCGACGGCGGCCGCGGGCAGCTCAAGTCGGCCAGGGCGGTCCTGGAGGAGCTGGGGATAGAGGACGTGTGCATGGTCGGCGTCGCCAAGGGTCCGCACCACGGCCGCGACGGGCGCGAGGTGTTCCACATGCTCGACGGGCGCGAGTTCCAGCTGCCGGTCAACGCGCCCGTGCTGTTCTACCTCCAGCGGCTGCGCGACGAGGTCCACCGCTTCGCGATCGGCGCGCACCGCGAGAAGCGCGCCAAGGCGATCGGCGCGAGCCCGCTGGACGAGGTGCCCGGCATCGGCCCGGCGCGCAAGAAGGCGCTGCTGATGCACTTCGGCACCGGCCGCGCGGTGCGCAACGCGAGCCTGGAGGACCTGCAACAGGCGCCGGGCGTGAGCGGCGCGGTCGCGCAGACAGTGTACGACTTCTACCACGCGCGGCAGTAGGTCTCCTGCCTGCCTGGCCGGGCGCGTACGAAGCGATGCCGGCCGCCTAGGGAGCGATCCTTCGCCGGCAGGTGACCATCGCTACCGCCTGCCGGACGCCTATGCTAGGCGGACGCCCGGACGGGCGAAAGACGGTCATGCGGACCGCTGAAGACGCGTCACAGGCAGGGATCGATCGTGAGCGAACTGGTAGGCTATGTCGACAGCGTCGTCGAGAACATCATCGCCGGCTGGGCGACGGACGCGGGTGGGCCGGTGCATCTCAACCTGTACATCGACGAGGTCCTTGTTTCCAGAACCCCTGCCGTGAAGCTGCGCGAGGACCTGAAGGGGAAGGTGTCCGAGCATGGATGTTGCGGGTTCAACATCCTCGTGCCGGTTCGTTACTGCGACGGCGACGTGAAGGACGTGAAGGTCGTCTTCTCCGGCACGACGCCCTTGACGCATGGTGCGCTGGTGTTCCAGTACAGGTTCGTGCCGCGTCAGCCGCTGCTCGCATCCTTTCCCGAGCCCTTTCTAGCCGACGTGGCGTTGAACTGTCTCAAGCGCCTCAGCCCCATGGATGTCGTCGGCGGCAGCTTGGTGCGGGTCGGACGCGCGGGCGATGGCGGCTACATCATGCTCGACGAGAACCTGCGGGACCGGGTCTGCTACAGCCTCGGCATCAACGACGACGTCGCATGGGATCTGGAGATGGCGTCCAGGAACTGCGCCATCCATCAATATGATCACACCATCGAGTTCCTGCCCGAGACCGATCCAGCCTTTCATTGGGAACGGGTCGGGATCGCCCCGGCGTCCTCCGCCGACGGGCGGTTCGCAAGCATTCCGGACCTGATTCACAGGAACGGTCATGCCGACAACCACGACATGATCCTGAAATGCGATATCGAGGGTCATGAATGGTCGTGCCTCGCCGCCATGGAGCAGGACGACCTGGCACGGTTCTCGCAGATCGTCATGGAGATTCATGGGCTCGAACGGGTATATGAGCGCGAGTATATGGACGGCATCTACCACGTGTTCGACAAACTGTCCGTCACTCACCAGCTGGTTCATGTGCACGGGAACAACAACGGCATCTACATGGTCGCCGGTGGGGTCGGCATGCCGGCAGCGTATGAGGTCACCTATGTCCGGCGAGAGGGTCATCGCTTCGAGACGTCCCACAAGTCCTATCCGACGGCGCTCGACGAGCCCTGTACGGACATGGTTGCCGACTTTTACCTGGGAAAGATCGGGCTGATCAACGTCTGAATGGGCGCCGGGGGCGGCAGGTGTATCGTCGACAGCGCGGGCGCGGATCGTGCGGCGCGGCCGAGGCGCCGACGCAGGCAGCCACGCATCACGCGCCGCCGCCATCTATCTGAGCGCGGCATAACGAACGATTTACCCGGCGATTGGTACGGACTATGCAATGACGCCCGTCTTCCTCACCATCGACGCCGAGTTCGCGTGGCGGCATCATGTCGCCGGGCGGGCGCTGGACGACCTCTACCGGCTCAGCTGCGAGCCCGCCGGCGTGGGGGTCGCCTATCAGCTCGCGCGGCTGGCGGCGCATCGGCTGAAGGCGTGCTTCTTCATCGATCCCATGCCCGCTATCGCGTTCGGGCTGGAGCCGATCCGGCGGCTCGTCGGCCAGGTGCTCGACGCGGGGCAGGAGGTGCAGCTTCACTGCCACCCCAACTGGGCCGGCGCCCGCGCGGGCGACCGCGGCGCGCGGCACGCGCGCTTCGAGATGGTGGAATACAGCGCCGCCGAGCAGCACGACCTGATCGCGGGTGCCGCCGAGCTGCTGGTGGCGGCGGGCGCGCCGCAGCCAGTCGCGTTCCGCGGCGGCAGCTATTCGGCCGACGACCGGACGCTGACCGCGCTGGCGGCGCTGGGCATCGCCTATGACAGCAGCCACAACGGCGCGGAGGCGCCCTGGCCGAGCGGCATCGGCCTGCCGCCACACCAGATCGCGCCCGTCGCGCGCGGCGGCGTGACCGAGGTGCCGGTGACGCTGGTGGAGGAACGGCCCGGCCGCTACCGCCCCGCGCAAATCTGCGCGCTGTCGACGGGCGAGCTGCGCGCGGTGCTGACGCACGCGGTGGTGAACGGTCATGCCTGCGCCACGCTGGTCAGCCACGGCTTCGAGCTCGCAAACCGCGCGGGCACGCGCGCCAACGCCGTGCATGTCCGCCGCTTCGACGCGCTGTGCGAGGCGCTGGACGAATGGCGCCACGTGCTGTCCACCGTGCATTTCGGCGACGCGCCCAGGCTGACGCTCGGCCGCGACGACCGGCCGCTCGCGCCCGGCCGGCTGATGACGGGGTGGCGCCAGGCCGAGCAGCTCTGGTCCAACATGATCGAGGAACGCGCGGCGTGAGCGCGACGGCGGCGGGCGGCGTGCCGCTGCGTTTCCAGGTCGGCGCTCGCACATTATTCGCGGTGCGGCGGCGGCTGGTGCGCGTGCCCTGGTCGCTCGCCGACGCGCTGTCGGGCAGCGCGCCGCCGCTGCCGCCGCTGCGTCCCGAGGACCACGGCTATCTCGTCACCTCGGTGCCCGAAGCGATGCTGGATCGGGTCGGCTCGCGCGGGGCGCTGGTCCATGTCCGCCAGCGTTACGCGCGCTGCTTCGTCGACCTGAGGCTGGGCGCGGAGGCGTGGTGGGCTGGGCTGTCCGCCAACGCGCGCTCATTGCTCGGGCGCAAGGCGCGGCGCTTGCGCGGCGAGGTGAGCCGGCACGCGACGCCCGACGAGATCGCCGCTTTCCTGCCGCCCGCGCGCGCTGTGGCGGCGACGACCTATCAGCAGCGGCTGCTGGGCGCGGCGTTGCCGGGCGATGCGGAGGCGGCGGCGATGGCGGCGGGCGATGCCTTGCGCGGCTGGCTGCTGCACCGCGACGGCCGGCCGGTCGCGTTCCTGCTGTGCTCGGCGCAGGGCGCCACGCTACGCTACGACCATGTCGGCCACGATCCCGCGGCCGGCGAACTGTCGCCGGGCGCGGTGCTGATGGCGGCGGCGCTGCGCGACCTGTTCGCCGACCGCTTCGCGCGGTTCGACTTCCTGGAGGGCGACGGCCGCCACAAGCGGCTGTTCGCGACCGGCGGCGTCGAATGCTGCGACGTGCTGCTGCTGCGGCGGACGCTCGCCAACCGGATACTGGCGTCGGCGCTGGCGGGGTTCGACGCCGTGGTCGCCTGGGCCGGCGGCAGCGATCGGTTGCGGCGCTGGACCCACGCGTTGCGGCGATAGGCGCCGGCCCGCGGTGCGCCTACATTCCGGCCATGCACCTCGTCGCCCCCGCCATCGTCCTCGCCGCGCGCTGGCATGGCGAGCATGGCGCGGTGGTGCGCGCCTTGACCGAGCGCGACGGGATGCGGCCCGGCTACCTGCGCGGCGGCCGCTCGCGCCGGATCGGCCCGGTGATCCAGCCGGGCAATGCGGTGATCGCCGAGTGGCGCGCGCGTACCGACGAGCAGCTGCCCGCGCTGATCGTCGAGCCGGTCCACAGCCGCGCCGCGCTGTTCGTGCAGCCGCTGCCCGCGGCTGCGATCGAATGGGTCTGCGCGCTGACCGCCGCCGCCCTGCCCGAGGCGCAGCCCTACCCCGCGCTCTACGCGGGACTGGGCGGCGTGCTGGACGCGATCGAGGCGGCGCCCACCGCGCGCGGCTGGGCGAGCAGCCTGGCGCGCTACGAGCTGCTGTTGCTGGCCGAACTTGGCTTCGGGCTGGACCTGACGGCCTGTATCGTTACCGGCGTCGTCGATGATCTCGGCTTCGTCAGCCCGCGCAGCGGTGGCGCGGTGAGCCGGTCGGCGGCTGCCGGCTATGAGGAGCGGCTGTTCGCGCTGCCGACCTTCCTGCGCGACGGTGGCGCGGCGGGGTGGGCCGAGGTGATCGCGGCCTTGCGGATCACCGGACACTTCCTGGCCCGCGACGTGCTGACCGACCGCCGCGCCGCGCCGCTCGCCGCGCGCGAGCGGCTGGTGGAGCGGCTCCGCCAGGCCGGGGGTCCGACAAGTGGTCGGGTAGCGGGGCAGGCGGGCGGCTGACGGTTTGCGCTTGACGGTCGGGTCCGGCGGTGTCGAAGGACCGTTCCGCACCGCACAGGAGGCCGAGTGGCCAAGACCAAGACGATCGCCGTGCTGGCCGGCGACGGCATCGGCCCCGAAGTGACCGCGCAGGCACGCCGCGTGCTGGAGGTGCTGGAGCTGGACATCGCGTTCGAGGAGGCGCCGGTGGGGGGCGCCGCATATCTCGCCGCGGGCCACCCTCTGCCGCCGGAAACGCTGGCGCTGGCGGCGCGCGCGGATGCGATCCTGTTCGGCGCGGTCGGCGATCCGCGCTTCGACGGGCTGGAGCGGGCGCTGCGCCCCGAACAGGCGATCCTTGGCTTGCGCAAGGAGCTGGGTCTGTTCGCCAACCTGCGCCCCGCGCGGCTCTTCCCGGGACTGGAGGATGCCTCCGCGCTGAAGCCGGAGGTCGCGCGCCAGATCGACCTGATGATCCTGCGCGAGCTGACCGGCGACGTGTATTTCGGCGACAAGGGTCGGGGCTTCACCCACACCGGCCTGCGCGAGGGCCACGACCTGATGCGCTACGACGAGGTGGAGGTGGCGCGCATCGCCCGCGTCGGCTTCGAGATGGCCTGCCGGCGCAAGCGCGTCCTGCATTCGGTGGACAAGGCCAACGTGCTGGAGACATCGCAGCTGTGGCGCGAGGTCGTCAACGAGGTGGCGCGCGACTATCCGGCGGTGAAGCTGATCCACATGTACTGCGACAATGCCGCGATGCAGCTGGTGCGCGCGCCGGGACAGTTCGACGTGATCGTCACGGGCAATCTGTTCGGCGACATCCTGTCCGACCAGGCAAGCATGTGCGCGGGGTCGATCGGGATGCTGCCGTCCGCCTCCATCCGGGCGTGGACGGGGGAGAACGGCCTGTACGAGCCGATCCATGGGTCCGCGCCCGATATCGCCGGGCAGGGCAAGGCGAACCCCTGCGCGGCGATCCTGTCGTCCGCGATGTTGCTGCGCCACTCGCTCGACCTCGACGCGCCGGCGCTGCGGATCGAGGCGGCGGTGGAGGCGGCGATCGCCGGCGCGGCGCGGACGCCGGACCTGGGCGGCACGCTGTCCACGACGGCGATGGGCGATGCGGTGCTCGCCGCGCTGTGAGCGCGCCGCCGCCCGAGCCGGCGCGTCTCGAAGTTGCGGTCGTGGTGCCGACCTTCAACGAGTCGGCGAACGTGGCCCGGCTGGTGGCGCTCCTCGACCAGGCTCTGGCCGGGCGCGGCTGGGAGGTGATCTTCGTCGACGACGACAGTCCCGACGGCACCGCCGACGCCGCCCGTCGGCTCGGCTGCTCCGACCCTCGCGTGCGCGTGATCCAGCGGATCGGCCGGCGCGGGTTGTCGACCGCCTGCATCGAGGGGATGTGCGCGACCGCTGCGCCGTGCGTGGCAGTGATCGACGGCGACCTCCAGCATGACGAGACGCTGTTGCCGCGGATGCTCGACCGGCTGGCGGCGGAGCCGGGCCTCGATCTCGTGATCGGCTCGCGTTTCGTGGAAGGTGGCGGGCTAGGCGATTGGGACGAGGGCCGCGTCGCCAAGTCGGCGCTCGCGACGCGGCTGTCGCGCCGGGTCCTCGACGCCGACCTATCGGACCCGATGAGCGGTTTCTTCATGATCCGCGCCCATGTGGTGCGCGGCATCGTGTCGCAGTTGTCGGGGATCGGCTTCAAGATCCTGCTCGACATCATGACGACCAGCAGCCGCCCGCTCGCCTTTGCGGAGATCGGCTATCAGTTCCGCACCCGCGAGGCGGGCGAGAGCAAGCTCGATCATGTCGTGGCGATGGAGTATCTGATCGCGCTGTACGACCGGATGTTCGGAAAGCTGGTGCCGGTACGCTTCGCCATGTTCGCCGCGATCGGGATGCTGGGCGCGGTGGTGCATTTCCTCGTCCTGGCGCCGCTGCCGCACGCAACGCGCGACGGGTTCCGCATCGCGACGATCGCCGCGACGCTGGTCGCGATGACGTTCAACTTCTTCCTGAACAACGCGCTGACCTATCGCGACGCGCGGCTGAAGGGTTGGCGGCCGCTGCTGGACGGCTGGGTCAGCTTCTGCCTCGTCTGCTCGGTCGGCGCGATCGCGGACGTCGGCGTCGCGATCTTCCTGTTCAACCCGCATGCCGAGGCGTGGGTGCTGGCCGCGCTGGCCGGGATCGCGGTGGGCGCGGTGTGGAACTACGCGCTGTCCTCGCGCTTCGTGTGGGGGCGGTATTGAGGTCTCACCGCCACGATCCCAGCCACATCCAGTGCTCGAACGAGCGCGGGCCGGCGAGCGGGAACGCGGCGAGTATGGGCAGGAAGAACACGAACAGCGCCAGCACGCACGTCAGCCACGCCTCGTCCCAGCCCGCCAGCCGCCCGCGCCCGAACCGGTCCCACGCGCCCGCGATCGGCAAGGCGACGAGGATTGTCGACAGATAGGAGTAATAGAAGAACCCCAGCGACTTGGGGATCAATGCCCACATCAGCACCGAGGCGAGCCACAGCCCAGCCACCGCCGTCAGCCGGGGGTCTCCGCCCCGCCTGAGCCCCGCCCACAGGCATGGCGGCACCGCGACCAGTCCGCTCCACAGCTCCGCCGGGTTGCCCAGCATCAGGATGCCGCGCTGCGCCCCGTCCGCCTGCTCGTACAGGTACCAGACCGGCCGGATCATCAGCGGCCACGTCCACCAGGCGGACTGATAGGTATGCGGCGGAAGCACCTGCGTCTGCTGGCGGAACATCGTCGCCTGGAACGACAGCAGGGTCGTCGGCGTCAGCGGATCGGTGGCGTAGAGGAATGCCGGTGCGAACGTCGCGAGATACACGACCGCCGCCACCAGCCCCAGCGACGCGAGCGCCGGGATCGCCGGCAGCCCTGGCCAGTGGCGCTGGCCGTTTCCCGACCACAGGCCCCGCCCGTCGCGCCAGCGCACCCACAGGAAGCCGATCCCCGCGAAGCCCAGATATGGCAGCGCGGTCCACTTGCACCCGGTCGCCAGCCCCAGCAGCATCGCACCGCCCAGCCAGCGCCGCCACGCCCGCCCGGCATCGCCCGCGCGCATCGACCATAGCAGGACGGCGATCGCGGCGACGACGAAGGCGGCCATGAACCCGTCGAGCATGGCGATCCGCGCCTGGATCAGGACGGTGAAGTTCGCCAGCACCGCGATGCCGACCGTCACCGCCGGCCGCACCCGACGCCACACCAGCCACGCGATCGCGACGCTGCCCGCCACCACGCTCGCGCCCGCCAGCGTCGACAGCGCCCGCCAGCCCAGGCTGTCGTCGCCGAACAGCCGGATCGACAGCGCGATCAGCGTCTTGGCGAACAGCGGATGCTCGATGTTGCGCGGCCCCTGCAACGCCAGCAGCGCGCGCGCGGCGGGGACATAATGCACCTCGTCGAACACGAGCCGGTGCGGCACCTGCACCCGGAAGGCGAACAGCGCCTCCGCCACCGCGAAGAACAGCAGCACGAGGGAGACGGGGCGGCGCAGAAGGGTCACGCGATCGGTGTGCCCCGTCGCTTGAGCCCGGACAAGCCGGGGTGTCTTGCGGCGCGGGAGCCAAAGCGGCAAGGCTGCGGCCATGAAGCGCACCACCGGCCAGGACCGCTCCGTCACCGCCCATTGGCGCCCCGCCACCCGCGCGGTGCGCGGCGGCACCGCGCGCACCGAATATGGCGAGACCAGCGAGGCGCTGTTCCTCACGTCCGGCTACGCCTACGACTGCGCGGGCGACGCCGCCGCGCGCTTTGCGGGCGAGCAGGCGGGCATGACCTATTCCCGGCTCCAGAACCCCACCGTCGAGATGCTGGAACAGCGGATCGCGCTGCTGGAAGGGGCGGAGGCGTGCCGCGCCACCGCCACCGGCATGGCGGCGATGACCGCGGCGCTGCTGTGCCAGCTGGAGACGGGCGATCATGTCGTCGCCGGCCGCGCGGCGTTCGGATCGTGCCGCTGGCTCACCGACACGCTGCTGCCCAAGTTCGGCATCGCCACGACGATCGTCGACGCGCGCGACCCGCAGGCGTTCTTCGACGCGGTCCGGCCCGAGACGAAGGTCTTCTTCTTCGAGACACCCGCCAACCCGACGATGGACATCGTCGACCTAGCGGCCGTGTGCGCCATCGCGCGCGAGCGCGGCATCCGCACGGTGGTCGACAACGCGTTCGCGACGCCGGCGCTCCAGCGGCCGATGGAGTGGGGAGCGGACATCGTGGCCTATTCCGCCACCAAGATGATGGACGGGCAGGGCCGCGTGCTTGCCGGCGCGATCTGCGGGACGGAGGATTTCATCCTCAACACGCTGCTGCCGTTCCACCGCAACACCGGCCCGACGCTCAGCGCGTTCAACGCGTGGGTGGTGCTCAAGGGGCTGGAGACGCTGGACCTGCGCATCCGCCGCCAGTCGGAGAACGCGCTGGCGGTCGGCCGCTTCCTGGAGGGGCGGGTGCCGCGGATGCTTCACCCGGGCCTGCCCAGCCACCCGCAGCACAATCTGGCGATGCGGCAGATGGATGCATGCGGGCCGATCTTTGCATTCGAGGTCGCGGACCGGACGCAGGCGCATGCGCTGCTCGACGGGCTTGGGCTGATCGATATCTCGAACAACATCGGCGACTCGCGTTCGCTGATGACGCATCCCTCGTCCACAACCCATTCGGGCGTGGCGGCGGAGAAGCGCGAGGAGATGGGCGTGACCGAAGGGCTGTTGCGCCTGAACGTCGGGCTGGAGGATCCCGCCGACCTTATCGAGGACCTCGGATCCGCGCTGGCGGGCGCGGGCCTGTGAAGGCGCTGTTCCCCCATGCGCAGGAAACCGACGGCGTCGTCGTGCGCGTGGCCGTCAGCTACCTGCCCGACCAGTCGGAGCCGGAGCGCGGGCGCTGGTTCTGGTCATACCATATCCGGATCGAGAACGGCGGCGACCAGGCGGTGCAGCTGATGACGCGCCACTGGATCATCACCGACGGCCGCGGGGCGCGCCACAGCGTCGAGGGCGAGGGCGTCGTCGGCGAACAGCCGATGATCCTGCCCGGCGAGAGCTTCGATTATGTCTCCGGCTGTCCGCTGTCGACGCCGACGGGGCACATGCAGGGCAGCTACCGCATGGTCGGCGAGGACAGGGCGGGCTTCGACGTCGCGATCCCGCGCTTCCCGCTGGTCGCGCCGGCCGTGGCGCGGTGAGGGTGGTCGGTCGTCACCGCAGCGAACGCCGGGGTGGCTCGCCAGCAGCCCTATGCCGGCGGTCGGGCGACCCGGGCCTTTGCGGGGCCTGCGCCCGGTGCTCGGTTCCGGAGCGCCGGGCTTGAAGCGCACCCACCTGCCCCTCAACGGCCTGCGCGTCCTCGATGCCGCCGCCCGCCACCTGTCGTTCACCCGCGCCGCCGACGAACTGGCCGTGACACCGGCCGCGGTCGGCCAGCAGGTGCGCGCGCTGGAGGATGCGCTTGGCGTCGTCCTGTTCCGCCGCACCACGCGCGGGCTGGAGCTGACGCCCGAGGCGGAGGGCGCGCTTCCGGCGCTGCGCGGCGGCTTCCTCCAGTTCGAGGAGGCGGTGCGCGCGATGCAGGCGGGCCAGTCGTCCAAGTCGCTGACGATCGCCGCCCCGCGCGACCTGACGGAGAAGTGGCTGATGCCGCGCCTCGCCGCGATCGCCCGTACCGACGCCGATCTGCGCTTCGTGCTGGTCGCGGCGGATCCGATGAACGGGGGGGCGCCCGACTTCACCGAGGCGAACCTCGACCTCGCGATCCGCTGGGCCGAGGGGCCGGGCGGACACGAGGGCGAGGCGCTGGAGTCGGAGGGGATGGTGACGCTCGCCGCGCCGCTGGCCCCAGCCGACGCGCCCGCGATCGGCTGGCCGGGCTGTCCGGACGGCGAGGGGCCGATGCCGGTGCGCTGGACGGCCGAGCCGTCGGGCAGCGCGTAGAGGAGCGTCGTCAGACGCAAGACA
>NZ_CAHJWW010000051.1 GCF_903643035.1 Sphingomonas bacterium
CTGGCCGCCGGCCGGGTGGATCGCCGCGCTGGCGATCGCCTCGCGCGCCTCCGCGCCGAGCCCCGCGAAGTCCACGATCGCATCGGCGATGCGAAGGCGCAGGTCGCACCGCTTGTCGGTCGGCCGGCCGTCCTCGTCGAAGTCCGCGACGCGGACATCGCCGCCACCGAGCATGACGAGGGCATAGTGGGTGGCGGGCTCGTCCCAATGCGTCGTGACGGTGCCGTAGGGCTCGGCCTCGGTGACGCGGATGATGGGCTGGAGCAGGATGGTGGGGCAGGTCATCGTCGATCCGTTCGTCGCGGGGGGACCGGCGGGCCGGTGCCCGCCGGAGCGGGTGTCAGCCGGCGATGAGGCCGTGGCGGATCATCATCGAACGGCGCTCGGCGACGAAGCGCTCGGCGCGGGGATTGCAGCCGGTGGCGTGGAGGCTGATCGCGAGGTCGGCATTGGCGCGGATGAAGCCGCGCAGCTCCTCGGCGGCGGCGGGCGATGCATTCCTGGCGGTGAGGAAGGCGTCGAGCTTGGCGATCTCGGCATCGAGCTTGCCGGCGTCCTGCGCGGCCCGCTTGGCCATGTCGGCGGCGTGCCAGGCGTCGCCGACGCGGATCGCGTCGATCTGGGCGTCGGAGACGGTGATGGTGTCGCCGTCGATCACGACCGGCTCCTCGCCTAGGCGGGCGCGGAAGTCGGCGCCGCGCTCGACGCCGTCGAGCAGCACCCGGACGCGCGCCCAGGAGATCGCGCCGTCCTTGCGGCTGTCCGTCTTCGTGATGTCGAGGAGGGGGAGCGTGGTGGCCATCGGTAGTCTCCTGCCCACATTTTCGGAGAGGGGCGCCCCGACCGGCTCGCTGCCGATGGACAACCTATACGGGCTGTGCCGTATAGCGTCAAGGGGCTTGATGGATAATCCCGAGCACCTCGGTTGAGAAAGACGCGCCCGCCTTGATCGATTTCCGGGGCGCTGACACAAGCGCGCCCTCAGGGGGAAGCTGATGCATATTACTAAGCCAGGTAAGTCGATTCGCGGATCGATCGCGCGACGGCGCCTGCGAGCCTCAGCCGCACTGGCGATCACCATGCTCGCGACCAGCTGCGGCGGCGATGATCAGCGCGCGACCAGCTCGCCCGAGACGATCGCGGTCGCGCCCGTGCCCGCGCCGACGCCGACGCCGACTCCCACGCCTACCCCGACGCCCACGCCTACCCCGACGCCCGTTGCCGCCACTCGGGCGCTGACCTGCACCGTCGCCGACACGGTGCGACGCGCCTCGACCATCACGATCGTGCCGGCGGTGGGGACGGTCGCAATCGTCGCGATCGGATCGAGCAGCACGGCCGGCGCCTACGCCAGCCCAGGCGCGGATTATCCCAGTGTCATGCGCGGCTTGCTCGCGGCCCACCCCGAGGTAGCCGCCTTCACGGTCTACAATAAGGGGCGCGACGGCGACGATCTGAGGGGGACGCAGTCGCGCTTGCAGACCGACGTCATCGACCTGCACCCGCGACTCGTTATCCTCCAAGCCGGCACCAATGACGCCGCCAGTCCGCTGGACTCCGATCTACAAGCGTACACCGATCGCCTGCGGTCCGTGGTCTCGCAGCTCAAAGGGGTCGCGCAGGTCGTACTGATGAACGGCCAGCATTATGCCACCGAGCCTGCGATCTATAGTCGCTATGTGGACGCAATGGAGACGGTCTCCGCCGAGCAGAACATCCCGATCTTCGATCGCTATGGATTGATGAAGAGCTGGGTCGACACCGGCACCTATAAATACGCCGATATCCTGGCCAGCGACAGCTTCCACCCGGACGACTTCACGTACCATTGCATGGGCCAGGTGATGGCGGAGCTGACGCTGGCGCGCACGTCGCGATAGACCAGGGCGATAGGCCGGGCTGCCCCGTCGCGATCGCGGCGGTGGCGACCCCGGCCGCGAGCTGCGCGCGAGCCGCTGGGACATGCGTACAAGCGAATTTGAGACGCATATCCAAGAGTCTGTCCTAGCGTGCTACATCTACGCTAAAATGCATTACTTATTTATGTCAGTCGTGCTATACCTCTCGTCAAGACTTAGGCCTTTGCGACCGCAGTCAAGGTTAATGCTATAGAAGTAGAAGCGAGAGTTCTTGATGCTGATGGGCAAGAGCGACAGAGTCTTGGGGCTTGATGCAGTGCGAGCCCTGCTCCTGATCGGAGGGCCGCTCGTCCACAGCATCATACCGGGACATACCACTATCGTCCTGGACACGATCCAGCACGGTAGTCTTGGCTTTCGCATGGCGACGTTCTTTGCCATCGCAGGATTTCTAGCTGCCAGCCGGCAGTCCAGGGAGCGATGGCTCAAGGACCGGATGCGGCAGCTGCTGCTTCCGCTCTACAGCCTCGGCTTCATCATGATCTTGCTGTCATATGGTCTGAAAGCGATCGAACCCCAACTCGACACCGGTTTTATCTTCCCTGGACACCTGTGGTTCTTGATCTCGCTCGCCATCGTGTCGCCGATCTTCTTCCTGCTCGACTATTCACTGCTCAATAGCAAGTTAGCGGATCTGGCGGACTTCAGGCCGTGGACGTTCCTTGTCTGTATAATGGTCGTCAGCATCGTCATCAATCTTGGCGAGGCGTTCCTCATCAAGGAAACGGCCGATCACGGATACAGGGTCAGTATCCTGGTGTACGTCTCTTTGCTCGTCACGCCGCAGTTTGTCGTATATTATGCGCTTGGCTTTTTTATCGCCCGATCCCCGTCCTGTCGCGATCTAGCGATCAGGTCCGCGACGATCGCGATCGGTGTCGTCGTCTTGCTGACGGACGTAGCCCTTTTTGCTGTCTTCCATGACGCGCTGGTCGACCATCACGCGAGTGGGATAAAGGTCGCGATGAACGCGCTTAACTCGTGTTCGCAAGTCTGGATGAGCCTGTCGCTGCTCGGTATTGCGTTGCGCATCAAGTCGATGCCGAGATTGCTTCTGCCGCTTAGCAGGTCAGCTTACTCCATCTACCTGTTTCACTTCCCCGTCATACTTGTAATATCGACGATGATTACGGCTTGCACGACGCTGACGTTCGACCCCTATGCTTTCTATGCCATGCTGTTCGCGACATCCATCGTGGTCAGCTTCGCTATCCATGAATACGTAATCGCCCGGTCAGCCGTGCTGTCACTGCTATTCAATGGAAAGAAGCTCAGATCCTCGCCCGGCAAGCGGATAGCCGATCCTAATAAGGCTCAGTCCCGCGCGATCGTGGCAGCCGAGTAGCGCTGGCGGATACGCTACTCCGCACGATCAGGCTCGGGTCGACTTCCGCGCCACCACCTCAAGGCGCAAGCCGAGCGTGTCGAGCACCTTGGCGACCGTGTCGATCGACGGATTCAAGGTCTCGGTCAGCATTTCCAAAGGCTTATCTCGCCGTGCCGATTACGCGAGAGTGCTTCAGCTCCCCGAATGTCGCTGGATGTCAGCCTGCAGCCCAATCCCCTATCCGGTCCTTGTGGAAGGTGCGCCTCGCACGCCGCAGCAGGCAATAGGCGTTGATGTGCGGCCCATCGCTGCGCCAGTTGCGGACGTCGCGATCGGTCACGACACCGTCCAGGTCCACATAGGTGAAGACCGCAGTTGGCCCGGTCTCGCCTTCGGACCATCGTCCGCGATGCTGTGATCGAGGCTTCAGCGACGAGCTATACGCTACCCGTGACGAGGTCGGCTCGCGGCCGACGGCCGGGGGCGTCGACTTCAGTTGCTTAGGACGTGTGTACCGATCCGGACCTGACAAGCCGAGCCGGTCCTCCAGCTCGCGGATGCGATCGTACATGCCGATGCTGAGAACCAGCGTCAGAACAAAGAGCCCGAACCACACCCATGTCATCACTTTTGCGTCCTCGCCCGCCAGGGTGAGTGCCTGAAGGAAAATCGTGCCATCTAGGGACCTTACCATACCCGACTGTCACGTCGCGTCGTCGAGCGGTTGCGATGCCTCTGCCGACGCCATAAGAACACAAGGAGAACGGGGGTACGTGTCGGCGTGAGCGAAGGTCTGGTGCGGGGCTCGCCGGGATGCGGGTACGGGTGTGAAAGATGTGAGATCATGTGCGCTATGCTCGCCGCCGTGCGCGAGGAGCGTCGGCTGGAGGCGCATCGGGCTCGGGAAGATCATCGTCTCTCGTCGACGCCGGCTCGACGATTGCACTGGCAGATATCCGAAGGACTGTGGGCAGACGCTTGGCGAGCTCACGAGCAAGCCCGGCCTCGTCCATCTTCTGAGATGCCCTCAGCACCCCCTGAAATGCCGCCGCCAGCGCCGCCTCGGATGGCAGCGTGACTGACAGCAGGACTTGCTGGTGGCGCGGCGCTGGCGCGGGAGGTGGGGCGCCCTCGTCGGGATCGTCGGTTTCGCCAGTGAGATACTCTGGGGTCGTCGCAAGCTCGCGGGCAATCAAATGCAGGTGAGCCGATGAGCGCGATCGGCCCGCGACTAGTCCCGCAATCGTACTCTGATTGACGCGAACACGACGCGCCAGCTCCGATTGGCTCATCCCAATCTCGGCAAGACGATCCTTCAGGCGCGCGCCGACATTCATTCAACCGATCTATTCGCACCCCAATAGCACGCTACCCGCGATTTCCGCTTGCAATAGATATTGGAGTTCCAATAGGTGAGCACATGGCTCTGGAGCATGACCTCGATTCGATGCTTGCCCGCGCAGTCCGCGCGGTAGGATCGCAATCGGCGTATGGTCGCCTGGTCGGGCGCAGCCAGACGTGGGTGTGGCAATCGCTGAGAGAAGGCAAGCCGGTCCAAGCCGAGCACGTCCTCGCTGTCGAGGCCGCGACCGGCATCAGCCGCCACGAGCTGCGGCCGAACATCTACCCGCGCGACGACGTGGCCACCGCGCCCGATCACGTCCAAGAGCCCGAGCCGACCCCGCTCCCTTTCCTCCACCGACCCCGCGGCACCGACCAGACGGCACCCCGGCCGCTGGCAGCCCCGGCGATACCGAAAGTGGTAAGCCCGGCGAGTCATCGGCCGAGCTCAAGGGATTGCTCGACGACCTCGACCGAATCAGCCGCCGCATCCGGGCCATCCGGGACGGATGACCGTGCCTGTGTCGCCGTCCGGTGATCGCTCCCTGCACCGCCTTCTCTCGCCATCGATCGCCCTCTGTGACCGCGCGTGTACCGCTCGGCCGGCGCGATCGTCGTGTTCGATCGACTTTGGCGATTGTCGCTTTTCCGCTCGGGCGCCGGCGGGCCGTCCGGGGCCGCGCCGCCTGGCCGGGCGCGCGGTCCGCGCCGCGTCTCTCCCCGCGGCAGCCCGCCACCTTTTCGAGCATCGGCGCATGACGAAGGCGCGCCATCCCGTCTCAATCGAGCGGGCGCTATGCCGCATCTCCGGGATCCTGGACTGGCCCGAGATGGGCCGCATCGTCTCCCGCGACGCCCGCACCGTCCGCGCCTGGTCGGAGCCCGACCGCCAGATCGGCCCGACGCTCCACCACGCGATCCTTCTCGACGCGGCCTATCGTCGCGCGGGCGGCAAGGGCGCGCCGCTGCACGAGGCTTTCGGCTATCTGGTCGAGGCCGCCTGCACCGACCTCTACCCGACCGCCGACGAGCTCGCGCAGCGCGCCGTCCGCTGCATCAAGGAGGGTGGCGAAGCGAATGCAGCCATCGTCCTCGCGTCCCGCCCCGACGCCACGCAGGAGGATCGCAGCGTCGCCGCGCGCGAAGTCCGCGAGGCGATCGAGGAGCTCTCCCAGACCCTCCCGCTGCTGACCCAAGGCGCGGGGCCTATCGGCATCACCGGCGAGGGATCCAGGGGAGCTCCATCATGAGCAAGCCCATCGACGACGCTAGGCGGAAGGACGATCAGGGCAAGCGCGCCACGCTCGCCTGCCCGCACTGCCGCGGCGCGCTGCGCATCCGCACCAGCCGGACCGTGACCACCACCTATCGGCAATTCGTGCTCGCCTGCTTCAATCCGGAATGCGGCTTCACCTGCGGCGCGGAGATGTCGATCACGCACGCGATCTCGCCCAGCGCGCGGCCCGACCCAGCCGTCCGACTGCGGCAGGCGCCGCCGCGGCGCCGGCCGGCACCCGCGAATGACGACCAGCCCGCGCGCTCCATCTCTCCCGCCGGCCCGGAGGTGCCGGCGGCCAATGACGAGGTGATCGCCTCCACCGGCTGACGCCCGCCGCCGCCGCCTTTCCTAATCCCAGCCGATCCCGCCGACCTCCCTGGCCGGGAGCCGAAGCCTGCTGCCCGGAGAATGCCGTGTCCGATACAGCCACATTGTCCAAGATCGCTGACGATCTCGCCGACCTCCAGCGGCGCGTCGACTTCCTCGCCGACCCGCGTCTCGATGGCGTCGTCGGTCGCCTGCTCGCCGCTCGCGGCGAGCTGCGGCGCGTCATGGCAAGCCACGCTGCCGTCCTGCGGTTCGACCGATGACACCTTTGCCGATCACGCCAGGCGCGTACATCAAGCTGCGCCGCTGCGCCGCCGGCCTGTCGGTCGCGGATGTCGCCGCGCGGCTGCCGACCGACCCCGCGACGGCCGAGCACCTGCGCGTCGAGCAGCTGGAGCTGATCGAGGCGGACGCGCAGCCGATGACGCTGTCGACGATCATGGCGCTGCGCGCGATCTACCCCTTCGACGTCCAGGTGCTGGCCCGGCTGGAGGCGCTGGCGCAGCGGCAGGACCTGCCCGAGCCGTGCCTGTGCCGACTGTGCGGCAGCTGGCGCGCCGGCAATCAGGGCGACCCGATCCAGGAGCTGTGCCACGCCTGCTTCCAGGCCGACCCGCCCGAGCGGCTGGACGCCTATGTCGCCTCGATCCGGCCCGCGTATCTCGACGCGCCGGGCGCCGCCTGATGCGCCGCGTCCCGCCCGAGCAGCGCTGGCTCAACGTCGCGGCTTTCGCCGGCATGGCGGCGACCGTGCTCGCGCTCCTCCGTCACCCGCGCCTGGCGCTCGGCTTCTGCGCCGCCGGCGTCGTCGCCCTCGTCTTCCTCGTCCTCTCTGTCCGGAGCGATCGCCGATGATCTCCCGTCCCATGTCCTCCCGCATCCACGACCGCGAGCGGCCCCGCGAGATGGTGCTCATCCATCTCGAGCACTGCGACTGCGCCGCCTGCATGCCGCACGCGCCCGGCGACCGCCGCTCGATGTCGCTTTCCATCGCCGCTCGCTGGGGCCTCGCCGGCTGCCTGACCGGCAATGCGATCGCCTTCGCGCTCGACCCGCACGGCGCGTGGCGCGCGATCGCCGCCGCCGCGTCGCACCTGCTGGGCCGCTGACGATGGCCGCGACCACCCGCGACCAGCTGGTCGACCTCGTCGTCGACGCGCTCGGCTGCGCCGCCGGCGACGTCACCGACGCCGCCACGATGGCGACGCTCGGCGCCGACAGCCTCGACATGATCGAGGTCCTGGCCTGCGCCGAGGACGACTGCCGCGTGACGATCACGGACGAGGAGGTCGAGGCGCTCGCGACCTTCGGCGACCTGATCGCGCTGGTCGAGCGCAAGCGGGTGCCGGCATGAGCGAGGTCGACAAGAACAAGGGGCGCGACGCGGTCCGAGCCTACATCGCCCAGCACGGCCCCATCGTCCCGATGGCCGACCTGCGATCGTATGTCCGCGACCGGACTAGCATCGATTTCGGCGGCCCTACGCTCGCTGCCTTCCTTCGCGCCTACGGGTACGTCCGTGACGGGGTGCGCAAGATCGACACCTGCCCCGGCCAGACCGTCTTTTACGTGCCGGGCCCCGCGTCATGACCGACAACGTCTCCGCCGAGCAGCTGCGCCAGTTCATCGAGCGGGTCGAGCGGCTGGAGGAAGAGAAGCGCGGCCTGCAGGACGACATCAAGGACACCTACGGCGAGGCGAAGTCGACCGGGTTCGACGTCAAGACGATGCGCTCGATCGTCCGCCTGCGCCGCATGGAGAAGCATCACCGTGATGAGGCGGACGCGCTGCTCGAGACGTACCGCACCGCGCTGGGGCTTCAGTGATGGGCTGCGACGTCATCAGCCTCCCCGGCGGCGAGCGGGCGATCGTGTGCGGCTCGCGCCGTCGCCAGCGCTGCGCGTGCGGGAATTGGGCGAGCCTGCTCTGCGACTGGAAGGTGCCCGCGAAGAAGAGCGGCACCTGCGACGCGCCGATCTGCACGCGCTGCGCGACGTCGCCGGCCGTGAGCAAGGACCTGTGCCGCGCGCATGCGACGGCCTTCGCCGAGTGGCAGGAGCGTCGCGCGCCGGCCCGAGCGGACGGGAGCGCGCGGGCATGAGCGCGCGCCACCGCTTCGCCCGCTCGAGCCGCGTCGAGGTTCAGGACGGGCGGGTCCGCATGTCGGCTGAGCGCGGCACGGTCCTGCGCCACGCCAGCGACACGCCGGGCGACATGGGCGTGGTCTTCGGCGGCGACACGCTGGGTCACTGGAACGTCGACCGCATCAATCGCATCCTCGACGCCTTCGACGCGCCCGTGCACCACCTGCCGGTGCCGATCGAGAAGATGCTCGGCATGGCGCGCGTCGGCGATCCCGATCCCGATCGCGCGCACCGCTACGCCGCGCAGGGCCTTGCGACGATGCCGCCGCTGTCCTTCGTCTCTATGGTGCTGGACCGGACGGGTCCATCGACGCTGACGACGCTGCTGGTCGACGGCCACCACCGGATGATGGCGCTCTACCTGCTGGACGTCACGGTCGTGCCCGCCCGCGTCCTGCCGTCGCAGCTGGTCGACGACGTGCGCGTGGTGGAGATGAGCCAGCTCGTCACCTTTCCGGAGCCGACGTTCAGCGGCCGGCGGGTCGTGACGGGGAGCGGGTCGGCATGAGCACCAGCAACGTCGCCCGCAATTTCCGGCAGGGCGCGTACCAGCGCGCAGCCGAGGATTGGTACGTCGAGCCGCGCTGGTGCGTGGAGCAGCTCGCTGACGCGATCGACTTCACCGGCGATCGGATCTGGGACCCGTGCTGCGGGTGCGGCACGATCCCGGACGTCTTTCTCGATCGAGGCCGCGCCGTCCGCGCGTCTGACATTGTCGATCGAGGCTATCTTGGCACCGACGAGCACGACTTCCTGTCGCCATCGAGCGGGCTGTGGATCGACAGCAGCACGTCAATCGTAACGAACCCGCCGTTCAAGCTGGCGGAGCCTATAATCCGCCACGCGCTGTCGTTCGAGCCGCACCGCGTCGCGATCCTCCAGCAGCTGAGCTTCCTCGCCAGCGCCGGCCGGCACGCGCTCTTCACCGCCTTCCCGCCCAGCGATGTGCTGATTCTGTCGCGCCGACCTTCGATGCCGCCGGGCGCCATGATCGCCGAGCTAGGCAAGCGCGCCTTCAACACCGGGACGACGGACTATTGCTGGATCGTCTGGACGGGGATCCATGATCGCCCGACGTCAATCCGCTGGCTGTCGCCCGTCATGGGGAACCCGGGCTGATGGGCGAGACCACGCCCGCGCGGCACATCGAACCCGGCGACCGCGTCGTCTTCCTTGGCAAGTGTGGCCCGCGTGGCAAGCATGGTGACGTGCTCTCAGCCCGGCGAGTCTGTTCGGCCGTGAGCTTCGACGCTGCCGGCCCGATGCTCTGCCTATCGGACGATCTGCACCGCATCCCGCGGCGCCCCAAGCCGGACTTCTGAGGCGATGACGCTGCCCCCTCCCCCGCCATGATCTGCACCTGCCCCGAGTGCCGGGCGCTCGACCGCGCGCATCCGCGCGAGGGGTGTCAGCTGGCACTCATCAGCTCGGGGGAGCGGCCGGTGTCGCTCCCCCTCACCAATCCCGACGCGCCGGCGGTTCGACCCGCCGGCGTGAGCGCACCCATGGCCGCCCAGTCGAGACGCATGCGCTCGCGGCCGCAGCCGGAGACGCCCACACCATGAGCATGAAGACGACACGCAGGCAGCGGCTGGTCGCCGCCGTCGACTTCATCGTCGATCAGAGGCGGGCCGGCACCGAGGCCGCCATCATTATCCGCCGCCTCGTGGCGGAGCACCGAGGTCGCTTCGACACCGGCGCACAGACCAATCGCCGGCGTATCGCCGGCACGCAGGTGACATGCACCTGGTCGAAGGGTGATGCGCTGATCGATTTCTGGATGCAGCGGGCCAAGGTCCACCTCGCCGGCATCGATGCGCTCGCCGGAACCGGGATGCCGCATTGTGGCTGAGCGCAGCGCCATCGAGTGGACCGACCACACCTTCAACGGGTGGATCGGCTGCACCAAGATCGGCCCGGGTTGCGACCACTGCTACGCCGAGGTGCTGGCGACCACGCGTCTGGGCGTTCCGTGGGGTCCGGGCGCGCAGCGCCGGCGCACCGCCGCGTCGACGTGGAACCAGCCCCGCCGCTGGAACCGCCGCGCGGCCGCCGCCGGCGTGCGCGAGCGGGTGTTCTGCAGCTCGCTCGCCGACGTCTTCGACAACGAGGTGTCGGCCGAGTGGCGCGCTGACCTCTTCCGGCTCATCCGCGAAACGCCCAACCTCGACTGGCTGCTGGTGACGAAGCGTATCGGCAATGCCGCGCGCATGGCGGAGGTCGCCGGCGGCTGGCCCGCGAACGTCTGGCTCGGTGCGACGATAGTCAGCCAAGCCGAGGCCGATCGCGACGCGCCAAAGCTGCTGTCGACTGATGGTCCGCGGATCAGGTTCCTCAGCATGGAGCCGCTGCTGGGGCCGGTCGACCTCACCATGCTGCACTACGCCGGCCTCACCAATATTAACGCGCTCACCGGCGCACATGGCCTCGCCATGCCGATGCAGGGTGCTGGCCCGCGGCTCGACTGGATCATCGTCGGCGGTGAGAGCGGCCCCGGCGCCCGGCCAATGCATCCCGGTTGGGTGCGCAGCCTGCGCGATCAGTGCGCGTCGGTGGGCGTGCCCTTATTTTTCAAGCAATGGGGCGAGTTCATCGCCCATCCTGCGCCAAACGCCGTGTGGAAGAACGGCGAGGCGGTGCCAGCCGAGCTTGAGCCAGTCACCTTTGAGCGCATCGGCAAGAAGGCCGCCGGCCGCCTGCTCGACAGCGTCACGCACGATGGGCGGCCGGCGTGACCACCGCCTATCCGCTCAGCTGGCCCGAAGGCCTGGCGCGGACGCAGCACCGCGCTACGTCCGCTTTCAAGACGCCTCTCGCCGGCGCGCTGGAAAACGTCCGCCGATCGATCGAGGCCTTCGGCCGCGACACCGGCACGGCCGCCAGCGGGATCGTGCTCTCGTCGAATGTGACGCTCGGCGCCGCCGCCCCTGCGGATACCGGGGTGGCGGCCTGGTTCACATGGGACGGCGCGCAGCGGTGCATCGCGGTCGACCGCTACCCCAAGGTCCAGGACAATCTTCAGGCGATCCACCACATCCTGGAGGCGCGCCGGACGGAGATGCGCCACGGCGGCCTCCACATCGTCCGTCAGACCTTCAAGGGCTTCGTCGCCCTGCCGGCGCCAGTCGCCGACGACTGGCGCAAGGCGCTCCGCTTCGAGGCCGGCGCGCGGCCGAGCCTCGTCCAGATCAAGGCGGCGTACCGGGCCGCCGCTAGAAGCGCCCACCCCAACGTCGGCGGCGATCGCGCCGCCTGGGACGCGCTGGTCGCCGCATATGAAGCGGCCAAGGCAGCAGCATCATGACGGCGAGTCGCGCGCCCGAGCGGGTCGGCATCGCCGAGGCCGCCTTGATCACCGGGATGCCCCGCCGCACCCTCCAGGCGCTCGCGCCTTCCATCCCTGGCGCGAGCAAGCCGGCGGGTCGGTGGCTTTTCGTCGTCGCCGACCTCCGCGCTTGGGTCACACGCACAACAGCGAGGCCAATATGCCGAAAAACCTTTATGTCCGCTCAGGAATATACTGGGCGAGGTTCAAGGTTCGCCAAGTCGAATACCGCGAAAGCCTACGAACGCGTTCTGAGCGGATCGCGGTGAAAAGACTAGCCGCCCGCCGCGAAGAAATAGAGGATCAGGTCGTGTACGGCATCGCCGGCCCGGTCAGCTGGCTCGACGCGGTCGTCAGCTGGAGCCCGGAGGCGCAGCGTGCGCTCGGCGATCGCAGCTATGTCCGGTACCTATCGAGCCTGCGGCAGGTCCGCGCGCATCTCGACAGCCTGTCGATCCAGGAGATCACGACCGACGTCCTGAAGGAGCTGATCAAGGCGCGGAAGCGCGCCGGCGTGAAGAATGCGACGGTCCGTCGCGACCTGACCGCGGTCAGTAGCGTGCTCAATCACGCCGTCGACGAGGGCTGGATCTCGGAGAATCCATCCGAGGGGATCAATCGCCGGCGCGTGGTGCCGGAGCGGCAGGTCCGCATCGTGCTGCCGCGCGAGGACATGATGGCGATCGTCTTCCCGCGCCTTGCTGATCGCATCCGCGACGTGTGCGACTTCACCCGCGAGACCGGGCTGCGCCTCGACGAGGCGAGCAGCATGAAGCACGCGGCCGTCGACCGGACCGAGCGCACGATCACGGTCGAAGAGGGCAAGGGCGACAAGGTCCGCACGGTGCCGCTGACGGCGACCGCCGAGCAGATCATCGATCGCCAGCCACGCTACATCGGCAAGCCGTGGGTCTTCTGGCAGGACAAGGGCGAGCGGCTGAAAGAGGTCTCGTCGCGCATCACCGGCGCGTGCCGACGGGCGGCACAGAAAGCGACACGGGACGGCGTCGAGTTCCAGGGCTTCAGCCACCACGACTTCCGCCACCTCTTCGCGGTGGAGTACCTGCGACGCGGTCGCGGATCGATCTATGATCTCCAGGGCGAGATGGGACACACCCACATCTCGACGACCGAGGGCTATCTCGCCTTCCTCACGCCTGAGCAGGCGCGTGCCGCAAAATCGTCGGTGGCACAGCGCGGGGCACACCAACAGCGGTTCGGAGCCGAGCGCGCGTGAAAAGCCCTAGGATTTCTGCCGTTATTGCGATGCTGGCGAATGTGCGGGCGGGAGACTTAGCAAACCGCTGGTTTCAGCCACTCACCCACGTCTCCGGGAACGGCAGCGGCGGTATAGCGGCGCCGGCGGCCGGGATCAATCAGCCTCCTGGCGCATAATCGACGCGGGTCGTCATCCGTTCATTGCCGGGCAAGCCGCCGACAGGCTAACCTTATCCCGCAAGGGCGGGAGCGATCGGGATGCGCAGGGGTGGAATGATCGCGGTGGCAGCGGTGCTCGCGAGCGCCATGGGGCCTGCGGTCGCGCAGGTGCGTACCGTCGATCCCAACCAGGCGATCGATCGCGACCTGTCGCCCGCGAGGTCGACGGCCACTACCCGCACCGCTTCCGCCGCGCGTGCCCGTTCGGCACGGCCGGCCGGCACTGCGACCGACACTGCGGCCGATATCGGGGCCGATACCGGGGCCGACACTGCCATCAACGCCGGCCCGCCGACCGCCGGCCAGGCGGACCTGTCCGAGA
>NZ_CAHJWW010000052.1 GCF_903643035.1 Sphingomonas bacterium
CCCGCGCGCGCCTATGTCTTCCATGGCGGGCCGGCGGCGCGCGAGCAGGCGATCGGCTGCCTCGCCACCGTCGCCCGGTACGAGGCGGGGGACGACGCGCGCGGCCAGCGCGCGGTGATGCAGGTGGTGCTCAACCGGACGCGGAGCCCGGGCTTCCCCGGCACGGTATGCGGCGTCGTCTATCAGGGCGCGGACCTGCCGACCGGCTGCCAGTTCTCGTTCGCCTGCGACGGCTCGGTCACGCGCCGCCCGGAGCGGACCGGATGGGCCGCGGTCCGCCGCCGCGCCATTCATGCCCTGTCGGGCACGGTGTTCGCGCCGGTGGGAACCGCGACCCACTATCACGCTGACTGGACGGTGCCGTACTGGAGCGACTCGCTCGACAAGATCGCCGGCGTCGGTCCCCACCTGTTCTACCGGCGGCGCGACCGGGGGGAGTAAGGGGCACGGCGGCTTGGGCGGCCGCCCGCCCGTCATCGCTGGGGCTCCGCGTCAACGTTGAAGCTCCCCGTCACTGCTGGGGCTCGCTGTCGTCGTCGCCCCCCGTCCGTTCGTCGAAATCGACGCGCAGGCGGCGCGCGAGCGTCGCCAGCGCCGCCGCATAGGTCCGCCGACGCTCGTGGAAACACTCGAACGCCGCCCGGTCGTCCTCGACGATCGCATAGCCCGCCGCCGCCAGCCGTTCGCGATGGAGTCGGAAGCGGTGGACGTCGACCAGCGCCACGGGCCGGGGATCGCCGAGGGCGAACTGCGTCGTCATGTCGTCCAGCATGCGCGCGCCGGTCCGCATCACGAAATGCGCGCCGGCCCGCGCCGCGTCGGGCGGATCGGCGATCGTCGCATCGAGCAGCGCGGCGGCGTCCAGCACGGCGCCCAGCGCCGCCAGCCACTCGCACCGGCTGTCGTTGGAGCGGAAGAACAGCAGGATCGGGAACGCGCGGTGGCTGATCGCGACGTCCGCCGCCCACAGCTCCCACGCCTCGAAGAACGCGCCGAGCCGGCCGACGATGCCCTCGCGCGCATAGGTCTCAAGGATCGCGATCCCGGCCGGCGGCAGCGTGACGTGCGACTCGAGCCGCAGCACCAGGGTCTCGCGCCGGGCATAGCCGGTCTGGATCGAGATCAGGAACGTCGCGACGACCGTGACGAGCGCCAGCCCGAAGACCGAGCAGGCCAGCACCGCCACCCGCACCGCATCGCCGTGCACGCGCCCGTTGATGCCCAGCGTCGAGAAGGCGCAGCCCGCCGCATAGATCGCGTCGCGCACCGTCGCGAAGCCGGGCTGGAACGCGCCGCGGTTGGCCCAGAACACCAGCCCGAAGCCCAGGATCACCAGCGCCGCCCACACCATCATCGTCAGCACCAGCATCAGCGGGGCGAGGCTCGCGCGCATGTTCTGGCGCAGCCGCGGAAACGGGATGCGGTCCGCGCCCGCCTGCCAGCCGGCGAACAGCGCCACCAGCAGCAGCGGCGCGACGCGCAGGACACGCGTGCTGGCGCGCGGCACCAGCAGCGACCGGAAGATGTCCGCCGCCGTCACCAGGATGATGGCAGCGCCGGCCACGCCGATCGCGCCATCCCCGATCGCGCCGGTCATCACGCCGGTCGTCGCCCCGGTCATCGGGTCGTCAGGTCGCTCGCGTCGTGGCGCTCGGCAAGCTGCTCCGCGGGATCGCCCATGACGCGGTTCACGCGCCGCCCGCGCTGCACCGCCGGCCTCGCCGCGATCGCCTCGGCCCAGCGGCGCACGTTGGCATAGTCGCCGACGGACAGGAACGCGGCCGCCTCGTACATCTGTCCCAGCACCAGATTGCCGTACCACGGCCATGTCGCGACGTCGGCGATCGAGTAGGCGTCGCCGCCCAGATACGCGTGATCCGCGAGCCGCCGGTCGAGCACGTCGAGCTGGCGCTTGGCCTCCATCGCGAACCGGTCGATCGCATATTCGATCTTCGTCGGGGCATAGGCGTAGAAGTGACCAAAGCCGCCGCCCAGGAGCGGCGCGCTGCCCATCTGCCAGAACAGCCACGACAGGACCTCGGTGTGCGCGCGCAGGTCCGTGGCAAGCAGCGCCCCGAACTTCTCGGCGAGATAGAGCAGGATCGACCCCGACTCGAACACCCGCATCGGCTCGCCTTCCACCGACCGGTCGACCAGCGCGGGGATCTTGGAGTTGGGATTGGCGCCGACGAAGCCGCTGCCGAACTGCTCGCCGTCGTTGATGCGGATCAGCCAGGCGTCGTACTCCGCCCCCGCGTGGCCGAGCGCGAGCAGCTCCTCCAGCATGATCGTCACCTTCTGCCCGTTGGGCGTGGCGAGCGAATAGAGCTGGAGCGGGTGGCGACCGACGGGCAGCGGCTTGTCGTGCGTCGCGCCGGCGACGGGGCGGTTGATGGCCGCAAAGCGCCCGCCGCTGGCCTTGTTCCATGTCCAGACCGGCGGGGGAGCATAGCCGGCGGCCACCGGATCGGGCGGGGAGGTGTCGGTCATCGCATGAACTCCAGGAGTGTCGAATCCAACAACGCGGGGCACGGGCGATCGTTCGACGCCGGCAACGCCCGAGCCCGGTAGCGCCCGAGCCCGACGATGCCCGCGTCCGCGCATGGGCTGGACGGATCGGGCCGGGCGGACCACGGACGTGTGGACGACGATGACGACGAAAGGAAGGCGGCAGATGCGCAGGATCGACCCGACCGCCGGCAGCTTCCGCGCCGCCGCCGCCGCCGCCGCCGACGACGCCCGCAACGACTCGACCGCGGCAATACCCGCTCGCACCCAGGACACCCGATGATGACCACGCAGTTCGACCTCACCCCCGACCAGCGCGAGGTGCAGGAGCTGGCGCGGCGGTTCACCGCCGACCGCATCACGCCGTTCGCGGCCGAGTGGGACGAGAAGCACATCTTCCCCCGCGACACGATCCGCGAGGCGGCGGCGCTGGGCTTCGCTTCGATCTACGTCAGCGAGGAAGGCGGCGGGATCGCGCTCGGGCGGCTGGAGGCGGCGCTGGTCATGGAGGCGATGGCCTATGGCTGCCCGTCGACCAGCGCGTTCATCTCGATCCACAACATGGCGAGCTGGATGATCGACCGCTACGGCTCGCCGGCGCTGAAGCAGGAATACCTGCCCAGCCTGATCGGCATGGACCGCATCGCCTCCTATTGCCTGACCGAGCCCGGCTCGGGCTCCGACGCGGCGGCGCTGGCGACCACCGCGGTGCGGGACGGCGACGCGTATGTGCTGACCGGCACCAAGCAGTTCATCTCGGGCGGCGGCGCGAACGACCTGTACGTCGTCATGGCGCGCACCGGAGCGGAGGGGTCCAAGGGGATCAGCGCGTTCGTGGTCGAGCACGACATGCCGGGCCTGTCGTTCGGCGTGCCCGAGCGCAAGCTCGGCTGGCATTCGCAGCCGACCGCGCAGGTGATCCTCGACGGCGTCCGCGTCCCTCTCGGGAACATGGTCGGCGAGGAGGGGCAGGGGTTCCGCATCGCGATGTCCGGGCTCGACGGCGGCCGGCTCAACATCGGCGCCTGCTCGCTGGGCGGCGCGCAGCGGTGCCTGGACGAGGCGATCGCGTACACCAGGGACCGCCGCCAGTTCGGACAGGCGATCGCGGACTTCCAGAACACGCAGTTCACGCTCGCCGACATGGCGACCGAGCTGGAGGCGGCGCGCGCGCTCCTGTACCTCGCCGCCGCGAAGGTGACGGCGAAGGCGCCGGACGCCACGCGGTTCGCCGCCATGGCCAAGCGGCTGGCGACCGACACGGGATCGAGCGTCGTCGATCGCGCGCTCCAGCTGTTCGGCGGCTATGGCTATCTGATGGACTATCCGATCGAGCGGTTCTGGCGGGACCTGCGCGTCCACTCGATCCTGGAGGGGACCAATCAGGTGATGCGGATGATCGTCGGCCGGGACCTGCTGAAGGACTGACACATGGAATACGAGACGATCCTGATCGAGCGGCGCGACGCGGTGACGCTGGTCACGCTGAACCGGCCCGGGGCGCTCAACGCGCTGAACGGCCGGTTGCTGGACGAGTTGCTGGCGGCGATGCGCGCCTATGACGTCGATCCGGCGCAACGCGCCTGCGTCCTCACCGGCAGCGCCAAGGCGTTCGCGGCCGGCGCGGACGTCAAGGAGATGCAGGCCCAGGGCTTCGCCGACATGTACGGCCACGACTTCTTCGCCGGGTGGGACGCGTTCGCGCGCACCCGCAAGCCGATCGTCGCGGCGGTGGCGGGCTATGCGCTGGGCGGCGGGTGCGAGCTTGCGATGATGTGCGACTTCATCCTGGCCGCCGATAGCGCGAGGTTCGGCCAGCCCGAGATCAAGCTGGGCGTCACGCCCGGCATGGGCGGCTCGCAACGGCTGACCCGAGCGGTGGGCAAGGCCAAGGCGATGGAGATGTGCCTGACCGGCCGCACCATGGACGCGGTGGAGGCCGAGCGCGCGGGGCTGGTGAGCAGGATCGTTCCCGCCGACTCGCTGCTGGACGAGGCGATGGCGGTGGCGGCCACGATCGCCGGCATGGCGCCGCTCGCCGCGCTCGCCAACAAGGAGCTGGTGAACGCCGCGTTCGAGGGCGGCCTTGCGCAGGGCATCCAGTTCGAGCGGCGATTGTTCCACGCGCTGTTCGGCACGCACGACCAGGCCGAGGGCATGGCCGCGTTCGTCGAGAAACGGCCCGGGAACTGGACCGGCCGATAGGAGTATAGCCAAATGGGTTAACGCCGCGCCAAACCATGTCGCTTCACCATCCTGCAACGCATCGCGCGGCATGACTGTGGCTCAACAGCACGGAGACTGGCGATGAAACCTTCCCCGATGGCAGCACTGGCGATGATCGGCACCCTGGCGGGATGTGCCGAGACCGGCGTGGCGCCGGCCACCGCTTCGCGTACTCCGCCGCCCGCGGCCGTGGTGGCGTCGGCGGCCGCACCGGTCGTGGTGCCCGAGCAGCACGACACGGCCGGCCACATGATCCTGCCGGTCAACACGCAGGTGCCGCTGACGATCGATGCCGAGCTTGCGTCCAACAAGGCGAAGGTCGGCGACACGTTCGCGCTGTCGGTGGAACGCGACGTGATGGAGGGGACGACGGTCGTCATCCCGCGCGGCGCACATGCGATCGGCGCGGTGAAGACGCGCAGCGGCAAGGGTACGCTCGGCAAGTCCGGCAAGATGGAAGTCGAGATCCGGTCGCTCGATCTCGATGGCCGCGTCGTCGCGCTGACCGGCAGCGGCAAGCAGGCCGGCAAGGGCAATGGCGCGGCGACCTTGGGCACGCTGCTGCTGTTCGGCCCGTTCGCCGCGGCGGTGACCGGCACCAGCGCGCGTTTCCATAAGGGCCGGGCGTTCACCGCCTATACCAGCGAGCCGATCGTCGTCGCGTCGGGCAGGACGGCGGCGGTCGTCGCGTCGATGTGAGGCAGGCGGGCGGCATACTCGTCGTCGACACGCGCGCCGGCCTGATCGAGGTGACGCGTGAGGTCGCCGACTGGGTGGCGGTGCAGGCGATGGACACGGGGCTGCTGACGGTGTTCTGCCGTCACACCTCCGCCTCGCTGCTGATCCAGGAGAATGCCGCCCCGGCGGTGCGCCGCGACATGGTGGCGTACTTCGCCCGGCTCGCCCCCGAAAGCGGGGATTACGAGCATGACGACGAGGGGCCGGACGACATGCCCGCGCACCTGCGGGCCGCGCTGACGCAGGTCAGCCTGTCGATCCCGGTCTCCGGCGGGCAGATGGCGCTCGGCACATGGCAGGGGCTGTACCTGTTCGAACACCGCCGCCGGCCGCACCGGCGCGAACTGGCGCTGCACCTGGTCGGGGAGTAGCGCCCTGTCGTCCTCACCCTTCCGGCGGAAGAGGGAAGGATGAGGACGACAGGCTCTATTTCGCTTCCGCCAGCAGCGCCCTGGCCTTTGCGCCCGTCCAGTCGAGCCCTCCGGTATAGCGCCAGACCTCGCGCCCGTCGGATCCGTACAGGATGCTGACAGGCAGGTTCGCCTGATACGCCAGGCTGAGGCCCAGCCCGGGATCGAGCGCGGGGCGCAGCGCCTTGAGCCCGGCCTTCGCCAGATACGGCCCGACCTTGGCGGCGCCGTCCATGTCCTGGCTGACGGGCAGCACGGCCACTTCCGGGGTGGAGGCCGCCAGCGCGTCCAGTGTCGGCATCTCCTTCAGGCAGGGCGCGCACCACGTCGCCCACAGGTTGAGTAGCAGCGGCCTGCCCTTGTGGCCGGCCATATAGCCCGCCAGCGTCTCGGGTTTGGCGTCGATCGTCTGGAAGCCGACCGTCGGCGCGGCCTGGCCGGCATGGCTGCGGTCGAGGCCGCCGACCGGGGCGCTGGGCGCGACGGGGCCGGTCGCCTCGTCCGGGCTGGCGACGACGGTGGTGGCGACCTGCTGGTTCGCTTGTGCCGGCTCGGGCGATTTCCTATCGCAGCCCGTGGCCAGCAGCACGGGCAGGAGACAGGCGATCAGCGGGCGCGACGACATCGACAGGCAAGCGGGCATCGTGAAGAGTTCCAACAGCATGTGGGGCGGGCGCTTCGCGGAAGGACCCGCGGCGGTGATGCGCGAGATAAACGCCTCCATCCCCTTCGACAAGCGGATGTGGCGACAGGACCTGGCGGGCTCCAGGGCGCATGTCGCGATGCTGGGCGCCACCGGCATCGTCGGCGTCGACGACGCGGCCGCGATCGCCGCCGGGCTCGATGTGGTCGCCGCGGGCTATGAAGCGGACGGCGTGCCCGACGACCTGTCGCTCGAGGATATCCACATGCTGACCGAGGCGCGGCTGGCGGACGCCATCGGAAGCACGGCGGGCCGCCTCCACACCGCGCGCAGCCGCAACGACCAGGTCGCGACCGACTTCCGCCTGTGGGTGCGCGACGCGATCGACCAGGTCGACGCGGCGCTCGACGGCCTGCAGGACGCGCTGCTGACGCGCGCCGAGGAACATGCCGACAGCGTCATGCCCGGCTTCACCCACCTGCAATCCGCGCAACCCGTGACGCTTGGCCACCATCTGATGGCCTATCACGAGATGACGCGCCGCGACCGCAGCCGCTTCGCCGATGCGCGCGCCCGCCTGAACGAGTGCCCGCTGGGCAGCGCCGCGCTCGCGGGCACCGGCTTCCCGATCGACCGCCACGCCACCGCCCGCGCGCTGGGCTTCGACCGGCCGACGCGCAACTCGCTCGACTCGGTCAGCGATCGCGACTTCGCGCTCGATTACCTCGCCGCCGCCAGCGCCTGCTCGCTGCACCTGTCGCGGCTGGCCGAGGAGTTCGTCCTGTGGACCTCGCAGCCGTTCGGCTTCGTCGCGCTCAGCGACCAGTGGTCGACCGGCAGCTCGATCATGCCGCAGAAGCGCAATCCCGACGCGGCCGAGCTGGTGCGCGGCCATGCCGGGCGGATCGCCGGATGCCTCGTCGCGCTGACGGTGACGATGAAGGGTCTGCCGCTGGCCTATTCCAAGGACATGCAGGACGACAAGCCGCCGGTGTTCGAGGCGCATGACCTGCTGGCGCTCAGCATCGCCGCGATGACGGGGATGGTCGCCAGCGCGACGTTCCGGACGGCCCGGATGCGGCAGGTGGCGGAGGCGGGCTTCTCCACCGCCACCGATCTCGCCGACTGGCTGGTGCGCGAGGCGGGGCTGCCGTTCCGCGAGGCGCATCACGTCACCGGGCGCGCGGTGAAGGCGGCCGAGGATCGCGGGGAGGCGCTGCACGATCTGCCGCTGGACGTGCTGACGGCGATCGACCCGCGGATCGACGCCCGTGTCTACGACGTGCTGTCGGTCGATGCGTCGGTCGCGAGCCGTACCAGCTTCGGCGGCACCGCGCCCGCCAACGTGCGCGCGGCGATCGCCCGTGCGCGCGCCGCGATCGATACCGGAGGGACGGCATGAGGATCCGCCTGATCGCCGCCACCGCCCTGCTGGGCGCGATCGCGGGCTGCGGATCACAGGCGGAGCTGCAGCCCGCGCCCGGCGATGCGTTGCCCGTCGCGCCGCGCGGCGCGCTTCGCCAGCCAAGTCCCGAGGAGCTGCTGACCGCCTCGAAACAGGCGCGCCCACAGCGAAGCGACGAGTTGCTGACCAATTCCGAAACCAGGCGTACCGACGAGTTCGACCTGCCGCCGGGCAACGTGAACTGATGGACCATTTCGACTATCGCGATGGGGCGCTGTGGTGCGAGGACGTGCCGCTGGCCCGTATCGCCGCCGAGGTGGGAACGCCGGTGTACGTCTATTCCGCCGCCACCTTCCGCCGTCATGCGCGCGTGTTCCGCGCGGGGCTGGCGGCCCTGCCGCGCGTGCACCTGGCCTATGCGATCAAGGCCAATCCCAATCTTGCGGTGCTGCGGCTCCTGGCGAACGAGGGCTATGGCGCCGACGTCGTCTCGGGCGGCGAGCTGCGGCGCGCGCTGGCGGCCGGGATGCCGGCGGATGGCATCGTGTTCTCGGGCGTGGGCAAGACGCGCGCCGAGCTCGCGCAGGGACTGGACGCGGGTATCGGCCAGTTCAACCTGGAGCTGGAGGAGGAGGGCGAGGTGCTCGCCGATCTCGCGCAAGCCCGCGGGCTCCGCGCGCCGGCGGTGCTGCGGGTCAATCCCGACGTGGATGCGGGCACCCACGCCAAGATCTCGACGGGGCGCAAGCAGAACAAGTTCGGCGTGCCGATCGACCAGGCGCGCGCGATCTTCGACCGTCTCGGCCGGCGACCCGGCCTTCACCTGCGCGGCATCGCGGTGCACATCGGCAGCCAGCTGTCCGAGCTTGCGCCGCTGGAGGCCGCCTATGCCCGTGTCGGCGAGCTGGTCGCGGAACTGCGCGCGGGCGGCCATGCGGTCAGCCATGTCGATCTGGGCGGCGGGCTCGGCGTACCGTATCGTGCGGGCGAGGTGTTCCCCGGTCCCGCCGAGCTCGGGACGATGGTGGGGCGCGTCACCGCCGGCTGGGACGCGGAGCTGATGTTCGAGCCGGGGCGGGTGATCGCGGGCAACGCCGGGGTGTTGCTGACGCAGGTGATCTGGGTGAAGCCGGGGCCGGACCAGGATGGAGCCCATCCCTATGTCATCGTCGACGCGGCGATGAATGACCTCGCGAGGCCGGCGCTGTACGATGCCTGGCACGACTTCGCCGCCGTCGAGCCCACGGGCGGGCGGATGGTCGCCAATATCGCAGGTCCCGTGTGCGAGAGCGGCGACACCTTCGCGATGGGCCGCGACATCGATCGGGTCGCCTCGGGGGACCTGGCGGTCTTCCGCACCGCCGGCGCCTATGGCGCGACCATGGCCTCGACCTACAACAGCCGCGCGCTGGTGCCCGAGGTGCTGGTGGACGGGAACCGGTACGCGGTCGTCGCGGACCGCGTCGCGCCCGAGACGCTGATCGCGGCGGAGCGGGTGCCGGAATGGCTGTGACGGCGGGCGAGCGGAACGGCGGACCGGGGCTGGACACTGGCCTCGCCTGGCACAGCCTCCCCCTCTTTGTCCGCCTCCGGGGCCGGCCCGTGATCCTGATGGGGGAGGGCGAGGCGGCGGACGCGAAGCGGCGGCTGCTCGAACGCGCGGGCGCGCTGGTGGTCGCGGACCATCCCGATGCACGGCTGGCGGTGGTGGCGCTGGAGGACGAGGGCGCGGCGGTGGCGGCGGTGGCGGCGCTCCGCGCGCGCGGCGTGCTGGTCAACGCGGTCGATCGCCCGGCATTGTGCGACTTCACCCTGCCCGCGATCGTCGACCGGCATCCGGTGCTGGTGGCGATCGGCACCGGCGGCGTGTCGGCCGGGCTCGCCGCCGCGCTGCGTCAGCGGCTGGAGGGGCTGCTGCCGGCGCGGCTGGGCTTGCTGGCCGATGCGCTCTTCGCCGCCCGCGCTCCGATCCGGCGGCAATGGCCCGATGGCGGCGACCGGCGGCGGGCGCTCAGCGCCGCGCTGGCGCCGGGTGGCGACCTCGATCCGCTGAGCCCCGATCCTGACGTCCATTCCTGGCTTGGTGCGGATGCGTCGCGCGACAGGTGCAGCCAAGGAATCCTGATGCTTCGCCTGACCTCAGCTGACCCGGACGACCTGACGTTGCGGCAGGCGCGCGCACTCGCCGATGCCGATCGCGTGATCCACGCGCCCGACGTGCCGGCCGCGATCCTCGATCGCGCGCGCGCCGATGCCGACCGGATCGAGTCCGCCACGCCGCCCGGCGACGATCTGCCCGGCCTCACCATCCATGTGGAGATGGCCCGTTCGGAGATGGGGCGGTGAGCGGCTTTGGCTACCGCATCGTCGACGGCCACGCCGAGCGGGTCGAGGTGAAGGACGCGCTCGCCTGCGACGGCGGGCTCGCCTGGGTGCATCTGTCGACCAACAACGAGGAGGCGCAGGGGTGGCTCGCGGGGGAGGCGGCGCTCGACAGCTACGTCGTCGACGCGCTGACCGCCACGGAGACGCGGCCGCGCTGCGAGCAGGTCGGCGACGGCGCGCTGCTGAACATGCGCGGCCGCTCCAGCGAGGAGCTCGACTCGTCCGACCTGCTCGCCTCGGTCCGCATATGGGGCACCAAGGGCCGGGTGTTCTCGGTCACGCGCAAGGACATGGTGGCGGTCGACGCGGTGAGCCGCGCGGTGGAGGCGGGCGGGGTGCGCGATCCCGGCGATCTCATCACCGCCTTCGCGACCGCTATAACGGAGGACCTAGATCCCGAAGTGGCGCAGCTGGGCGACGACCTCGACGAGTGCGAGGAACAGTTGAACGCCGATCGGGTGTTCGAGTTGCGCCGCACGGTGACGCGGGTACGGGTCGCGGCGATCGGCTATCGCCGGTTCCTGGCGCCGCAGCGCGCGGCGCTGGAGAAGCTCGCCGCGTTGCCCGGCGACTGGCTGCAGGCCGACGACCGGCTGCACATCGCCGCCGCCGCCGACCGCGCCGCGCGCATGGCGGAGGAACTGGAGAGCATCCGCGAGCGATCCGCGCTGATCCACGAGACGCTGACCGACCTGCGCGCCGAACAGATCGACAGCCGCAGCCTGGTGATCGCGATCGTCGCGATGGTGTTCCTGCCGCTCACCTTCGTCACGGGTGTGTACGGGATGAACGTCAAGGATCTGCCCTATGCCGACCGGCCGTGGTCGTTCGACGCGATCATGGCGCTGTGCGTCGTGATCGCGGCGGGGATCACCGGATATTTCCTCCGGCGGCACTGGCTGCGGGCCAGCTGAGGCGGCGCTCCCCGACCGGGGCGCCGGCGATCACGAACTCCGCGCGGTGCGCCATGCCCGGCCGATGTCTTCCAGCGTGTCCGCCACTTCGCGGAACGGGCGGGGGTCGCTGTCGATGCTGGCCTCCACCACCTGCCGGCGCGCGCCGGCGTACAGCCGCGCCAGCGTCGCCGACACGTCGCCGCCGCGGTCGTGGTCCAGCCCCGCCTCCAGCGCGAACAGGATCGCGATGGCGCGCGTCACCCGCTCGCTGCGGATCGCATGCCGGCTCTGCTCGGCGCCCCAGGCGGCGGCGCGCAGCGCGGCGACGAGTTCCTCGTACAACAGCTGCACCAGCGCCGGTCCGTCGGCGGTGGCGGTACGGCCGGCGACGTCGACCTGACGGTACATCGTCGCGGGATCGCGCAGGAGGGCGGTGGCGTACATTATCAGCTGTCCGACTTGTTCCAGGCCGCGACCTGATTGGTGAGGAAGGTCTGGGTCGACTTGTATGCCGCAACCTTGCTGTTCATCGCCGAGTAGAGCTGCGTCAACCGCGTCTTCTCCTTGTCCCTTGCGGTCGAGATCTTGTCCTGCTGGGTCGAGATCGTCGCCTGCGCGGCGGTATAGCGGCTGGTCGAGGCGCCAAGGCCGGTGACGGTGCTGATCGCGCCCGTCGACAGCGTGTCCAGCGCCGCGCCGAGCCCGGCGGTGTTGCCGGACGAGAACATCGCCTCCACCGATCCTGGAAAGGTCGAGAGCTGGCGCGCGAGCGTCTTGGCGTTCACGCTCAGCGTACCGTCCTTGTTGGTGCCCACGCCCAGCTCGGACAGGCGCGTCGGCCCGTTGGTCTCGGCGTTGCCGCCGGTCAGCAGCACCTTGGACGTCAGCGTCTTCAGCGCGTGCAGCAGCGCCGTCGCGGCCGGATCGCTCTTCAGCACGCCCGTCGCGGGATCGGTCTGCGCCTGCACCGCGGCGAGCACTTGGTTGTATGTATCGACGAAGTTGGTCACGGCGGACGACAGCGCGCTGGTGGGCGACGTGCTGGTCAGCGACACCGCGGTCGCGGAAGTCGCGGCGAGCTGAAGGTTGACGCCGGTGACGAGGTCTCCGATCGTGTTGCTCGCGCGCTCGACCGCCACGCCGTCGACGGTCAGCTTCGCGTTCTGCGCCGTAGCCGACAGGGCGGTGCCCGACGCGCCGGGTCCGACCGCGAACTGCGCGAGATTGCCCGACGGATCGTTGGAGGCGGCGAGCGTGAACGCCTGCGTCGCGCCGCTCTTGCCCTTCAGCGACAGATAGGCGCCGCCGTCGGCATCGGTGACGACGCTGGCGGTGACGCCCGCGCCGCTGGCGTTGACGGCGGCGGCGATGCCGTCGAGGCTCGCGTCGGTGACGTCGATCGTCACCGGCGCGGCGCTGCCCGCGGTGAAGCCCGTCATCGTGGTGCCGTCGACGGAGTAGGACGCGGTGCCGAAGCTGAGGGTGAAGCTGCCCGATCCGATCGTCGCGCTGCGGCTCGCCACCGCGCTCGTCGTGCGGGCGGCCTGGTTGCCGGCGAGCTGCGAGACGACGATCGCGCTCGACAGGCCGCCGAGCTTCGCGCCGGGCAGCGCGGTGGCGGTGAGCGCGGCGGGGTTGGAACTGACCGGCTGCGTCGCCAGCGTGCCGCCGCCGACCAGGCCGTCCACCGCGGAGGCGAAGTTGGTGATCGTGCTCTTGAGCGTGGCGACGCCCGAGATCTGGGTCGTGAGCGTCGAGGCCTTGCTGGTCAGCGCGTCGGACCGGGCGGCGAACTCGGCGGTGACGAGGCTGGTGACGAGCGTGGAGGTGTCGACCCCCGATCCGGTGTTGAGCGAAGTCAGCAGCTGCTGCGTCGCGGTCTGGATCGCGCCTGTCGTCGTCGAGGTGCCGGTGGTGGTCGTCATCGCATGTCCTCGCGCCTGTCCGGGTAAACGGCGGGGGCGCAGGGTTCTTTAAGGATTTCGCACGGCCGGACCGTTCACGTCCGGGATGGGGCGAAGATCGTGGACCGGAGGCCGGCAGGATCACTTCACCTTCGCGCCGTTCTCGTCGAACCGCGCGCCCGGCGGCACCTCGACGCGCGGCGGCATCGGCGGCATCGGCGGCACCGGCGGCGCAGGTCCCCGCGCCCGCTCGTTCAGGCCGAAGACGAACGCCAGCACCGCGGCGATCGCGACGTACAGGTCGT
>NZ_CAHJWW010000053.1 GCF_903643035.1 Sphingomonas bacterium
GCGGCGCCGTCCACCACGACGCAGCCTGCCGCGGCCGCGTGCGCCAGCGCGTCGACCGACAGGTCGAACGCCCGCACCTCATGGCCGCCCCGCACCAGCGTCGCCGCCATGCCGCCGCCCATGTTGCCAAGCCCGATGAAGCCGATCCGCGCGATTGTCCCGTCCTTTCCGTCAGATGCCCGCCGTCAGTCCGGCCCCCACGCCTCGTCCTCGGCGAGAGGCGCGAAGATCTGGTCGATCAGGTGGTCGCTCACCTCCGCAGGGGTCGCTGGATGCCAGCGCGGCGCATTGTCCTTGTCGACGATCACCGCGCGCACGCCTTCTGTGAAGTCCGCGCGCTGAACGACGCGGGTCGCGACCGCATATTCCTGACGCATCTCGTCCTCGAAGGTCGGCATCGCATGACCGTCGAGGAGCAGCTTCAGGCCGACCTTCATCGACAACGGCGACCGGGTACGCAGGATCGCCAGCGTCTCGCGCGCGAAATCGCCGTCCTCCGCCTCCAGCGCGGCGAACACGTCCTCTAGCCGGTCGGATGCGAACAGCCGCGCGATCGCGTCCCGATTGGCAAGGACGGCGGACGGGCCAGGCGCCTCGGACATCTCGCCCAGAATATCTGCGATCTCACTCGCAGGACGACCGACAAGCGCCTGTTTCGCCCCGGCTATCCTGTCACCGGCCAGATAATGGGTCGCCAGCCCGAGCGCGAGGCAATCTGCCCCGTCCAGCCGCGCGCCCGTCAACGCCAGGTACTGCCCGATCCGCCCCGGCAGCCGCGACAGGTACCAGCCGCCGCCCACGTCCGGAAACAGTCCGATCGCCGTCTCCGGCATCGCGAACCGCGTGTTCGGGGTCGCGACGCGGTACCGGCACGGCAGCGCCAGCCCGACGCCGCCACCCATCGTCACCCCGTCCATGAACGCGATCGTCGGCTTGGCGAAGGTAAACAGCCGATGGTTGAGCCGGTATTCGGCCGCGAAGAACGCCCGCGCCGCCGAGCCGTCCGCCGCGCCCGAGTCCGCGAGCATCCGGATGTCGCCGCCAGCGCAGAACCCCCGCCCTTCCGCATGGTCGATCATCACCGCCGCAACGGCGGGATCCGTCCGCCACCCGTCGAGCGCGGCCAGCATGGCCTCGCACATGGCGAGGTCCAGCGCGTGGAGCTGGCGCGGCCGGTCGAGGCGGAGGCGGGCGGTGGCGCCTTCCACCAGCGTCAGGACGCCGCTCATTCGACCGTCACCGACTTCGCCAGGTTGCGGGGCTGGTCGACGTCGGTCCCCTTGGCCACCGCGACGTGATAGGCCAGCAGCTGCACCGGCACCGCGTACACCAGCGGCGCGATGAGCGGATGGACCTTGGGCATGGTGATCGTCGCGATGCAGTCCTCCCCCGCCGCCTGGATGCCGTCGTAGTCGCTGATGAGGATCACCTTGCCGCCGCGCGCCTGCACCTCCTGCATGTTGCTCACGGTCTTGTCGAACAGCGGACCCGACGGCGCGATGACGATCACCGGCACCTGGTCGTCGATCAGCGCGATGGGTCCGTGCTTCATCTCGCCCGCCGCGTAACCTTCCGCATGGATATAGCTGATTTCCTTGAGCTTCAGCGCGCCTTCCAGCGCCAGCGGATAGTCGGTCCCGCGCCCGAGGTACAGCACGTCGCGCGCGCCCGCGACGACGCCCGCCATCGCCGCGATCGCCTCGTCATAGGCGAGCGCGGCATTGAGCGCCGCTGGCGCCTCGCCCAGGTGTCGGACGATCGCGCGCTCCTCGCCGGGTTTCAGCGTCCCCTTGGCGCGGGCGAGATTGGCGGCGAGCGCGGCGAGCACCGCCAGCTGGCAGGTGAACGCCTTGGTGGACGCGACGCCGATCTCCGGTCCCGCATGGGTGGGCAGCAGCAGGTCCGCCTCGCGTGCCATCGTGCTGGTCGGCACGTTGACGACCACGGCGATCTTCTGCCCCTCGGCCCGCGCGTGGCGAAGCGCGGCGAGCGTGTCCGCCGTCTCGCCCGACTGCGAGATGAACAGCGCCAGACCGCCCCCTTCCATCACCGGCTCGCGATACCGGAACTCGCTTGCGACATCGAGGTCGACCGGCACGCGCGCGAACTGCTCGAACCAGTATTTGGCGACCATCCCGGCATAGAAACTGGTCCCGCAGGCGACGATCGTCACCCGCCTCACCGCCGAGAGGTCGAAGTCCGGGATCGGCAGCGTCACCTTGTCCTCCATCCGCTGGAGGTATGAACGCAGCGTCTGCGCGACGACGATCGGCTGTTCGTAGATCTCCTTGAGCATGAAGTGCGGATGGTTGCCCTTGTCGACCACCTGGCTGAGCGCGCCCGAGATGACGATCGGCCGCTCGACGCGGTTGTTGCCGCGGTCGTAGATCTCGACGGTGTCGCGCGTCACCGCCGCCCAGTCGCCCTCGTCCAGATAGGCGATCCGCTGCGTCAGCGGCGCGAGCGCGTGCGCGTCGGAGCCAAGGTAGTTCTCGCCCTCGCCATAGCCCACCGTCAGCGGCGCGCCGAGCCGCGCGCCGATCAGCAGATCGGGCTCGTCGCGGAACAGCACGGCCAGCGCGAAGGCGCCATGCAGCCGCGGCAGGACCGCCGACACCGCCTGGCGCGGCGCAGCGCCCCGTTCCAGCTCGCGCGCGACGAGATGCGCGACGACCTCGGTGTCCGTCTGCGACCTGAACTCGCGCCCCTGCGCGATCAGCTCGTCGCGCAGGGAACGAAAGTTCTCGATTATCCCGTTGTGAACGACCGAGACATCGCCGACGATATGGGGATGCGCATTGTCCTCGGTCGGGCCGCCATGCGTGGCCCAGCGGGTGTGCGCGATCCCGACATGGCCGGGCAGCGGGTCGGCATCGAGCCGAGCGGCGAGGTTGGCGAGCTTCCCGGGCGCGCGGCGCCGGTCGATGATGCCGTCGTGCAGCGTGGCGATGCCCGCCGAGTCGTAGCCGCGGTACTCCAGCCGCTTCAGCCCGTCGAGCAGCCGCCCGGCGACGTCGCCGCCGCCCAATATTCCTACGATGCCGCACATGACCGGGACGCCTTCAGATCGAGTAGGGGATGCGGACGCCCGGGGTGGTTTCCGGACGGCCCTTGACGGTGCGGGCGACGGGCGCGGCCCCGTCCACGCGCGCGATCGCTAGGATCAAGGCATCGAGCGGCGTGTCCGCGAGCGACCGCTCCGGTTGCAGGCGAGCTGTCCGGAAGCAGCGCGCATTCCGGTCGCCGCCGACCGTTCCGGCGACTCCGCCAGCGCGTGCGGCGGGTGGAGATGGTCGCCGGGATCGTTCGCCATTGCTCGCATGCCGGGACGATATCACCCGGCCATACCACCGTCCATCAGGTCGTGCCGGAGCGCGGGCATCGCGGCCGGCCGGAACTCATCCCTTCTTCCTCGCCCGCATCCGCTCCCGGAACCGCGCGGCCCAGCCCGGTTTCACGACCACGGCCGGACGGGCAAGGATCAGGGCGTCGGCCTCCGCGTCCGCGGTCACCACCGATCCCGCCGCGACGATCGCTCCGTCGCCGATCGTCACCGGCGCCACCAGCGAGCTGTTCGATCCGATGAACGCGCCCGCGCCGATGTTCGTGCGATGCTTGAAGAAGCCGTCGTAATTGCACGTAATGGTGCCCGCGCCGATGTTCGCTCCGGCTCCGACCGTCGTGTCGCCCAGATAGGACAAGTGGTTGGCCTTCGCGCCCCTGCCCAGCACCGCCTGCTTCATCTCGACGAAGTTGCCGACGTGCGCCTCCTCGCCCACCTCGGCCCCCGGCCGCAGCCGCGCGAACGGCCCGACGACGGCCCCGCGCGCGATCGTCGCCCCCTCGATGTAGCTGAAGCCGCGAACGGTCGCTCCGTCCGCCACCGATACGCCGGGGCCGAACACCACGTTGGGCTCGACCGTCACGTCGCGGCCCAGCACCGTGTCATGCGCGAACCAGACGGTGTGGGGCGCGACGAGCGAGGCGCCCTCCGCCATCGCCCGCGCGCGGCGGCGGTGCTGCCAGACCTCTTCGAGCGCCGCCAGCTCGTCGCGGCTGTTGACGCCCGTCACCTCCGCCTCGTCGACCTCGACCACCACGGACGCGCGGCCGTCCGCGGCGACGAGCATGACGACGTCGGGCAGATAGTATTCGCCCGCCGCATTGTCGTTGCCGACCCGGGCGAGGAGCGCGAAGAGCTGCTCCGCGCGCATCGCCATGAGGCCGGAGTTGCAGAGCGTCACGGCGCGTTCTTCCGGTTTGGCGTCCTTGTATTCGACCATTCGCGCGATGCGCCCATCCGCCCCCGCCAGCACCCGGCCATAGGTGCCGGCCCGGACCGGCCGGAAACCCAGCACCACGCCCGCCGGAGCGTCGGGCGCATGGAGCCGGTCGATCATCCGGCGCATGACGTCGGCGCCGACCAGCGGCACGTCCGCGTACAGCACCAGCACGTCGCCCGCGAAACCCTCCAGCAGCGGCTCCGCCTGCCGTACCGCATGGCCGGTCCCCAGCTGCTCGGCCTGCACCACCACGCTCGCCCCTAGCGGCGCCACCGCCGCCTCGACCTGCTCGCGCCCGGCGCCGACCACCACCACCGTGCGCGCGGGCGCCAGCTCCGCGACGCTGGCAAGCAGGTGGAGCAGCATCGGCCGGCCGGCGAGCGGGTGAAGCACCTTGTGCCGGTCGGACTTCATGCGCGTGCCCTTGCCGGCGGCCAGGACGATCACCGCGAGCGGGCGTGTCGACATCGATTGGATCAACCTTGCTGTACGGCCGGGCCAAGCCGGGCCGGAACGGGAGGCGAGGTGCCACGCGCGTCTTGCCATGACCAGCCCGATGCTGTCAGGCGCGGCGCCCATGGCCGATTTCCCGTTCGCCGTCGTCGGGTTCGATCTCGACGGCACCTTGCTCGACACCAGCGGCGACCTCGCCGCGGCGGTGAACGACGCGCTCGCCTCCGCCGGGCGGGCGCCGCTGAGCGTGGAGGCGATCCGGCCGATGATCGGCGGCGGCTCGCGCCACATGCTCGCGCAGGGGATGCAGGCGACCGGCGGCTGCACCGACGACGAACTCGACCGGCTGACGGTGCGGCTGCTCGCGCATTACGAGGCGAACATCGCGGTTCACACCCGGCCCTTTCCCGGCGTGCTCGACGCGCTCGACGCGCTGGCGGCGCGTGGCGTGACGGTCGGCATCATGACCAACAAGTACGAGCGTCTCGCGGTGAAGGTGCTCGACGCGCTGGACCTCTCCCGCCGGTTCGCGGCGGTGGTGGGCGGCGACACGGTCGGCGTCGGCAAGCCCGCGCCCGAGCCGATCCAGGAGATGGCGCGGCGCTGCGGCGGCGGGCGGGCCGCGTTCGTCGGCGACTCGATCTACGACGTGCGCGGCGCCCATGCCGCCGGCCTGCCGGTGGTGGCGGTCAGCTTCGGCTTCCTCCAGCAGCCGGTGGCGGAGCTGGGCGCCGATGCGGTGATCGACCGGTATGAAGAGCTGCTGCCGGCGCTCGAGCGTCTGGGCGCAAGCTAGGGCCGCCGCCACTTGGTCCACAGATGCCGGGCCAGCATCGCCGGCGGCATGCGCAGCCAGTGCGAGCGGATGTAGAAGGCGAGCCGGGTCGCGGGGCGGGTCGGCCGGCCCCACCCGTCGCGCGCCAGCAGGCGGCGGCGATGGAGCGGGTCCGCCATATCCTCCCGCCGCCAGTCGTCGGGCACCGGCGTATCGTACAGCGCGTGCGCCTGCCGGGCGGCGCGCCTCACCGGTGCGAGCGCCTGATGGCGCCGCGCCCGCACTTCGAGCCCCGACCAGAAGCCTGGTGCGTCCGCGAACTCGCGCAGCAGGCGGTCGATATCCCACAGGTTGCGCAGGCCGCCGGCGAGGTCGCCGTCCGCGAACAGGTGGAGGGCCGCATGCACCACCATGTCCTCCGGGCAGAGTACCGACAGGCTGTTGCCCAGCGGCACCGCATCCGCGATCAGCGCGCCCGCGTCGGGCGTCCGGCGCGCGGTGGGGGGCAGGATCGTGTGGTGGACGTCCGCCATCCGGTCCCGGCCCGCGTGGATCAGCGGCGGCAGCTCGTGCATCCAGCGGCGGTAATAGGCATCGTCATAGGCGTCGGCCTTCACCCACTCCCAGCCGGCCCCGATCAGCCCCGCCTCCACCACCGCCAGCGCCGGGGCGGGCACGAGCAGGTCGAGGTCGCCGATCAACCGCCCCTGCCCGGCCGCCAGTCCCGCGGCGACATAGGCCGTGCCCTTCAGCAGCACGACCGGGACGCCGAGCGAGGCGAGCGCGCGCCGCGCCATCTCCGCCTCCCACAGCGCGGCCGTGCGGCCCGCTTCCGCGGCGGCGTGCGCGGCGGCGAGGATGCGCGCGACCTCGGGCGGCGTCGCCAGGCCGTGCAGCCGGTGCGCGAGCGACCCGATCAGCTGCTCGGCGCGCGCGATCGTCAGCAACGTCGTCCATCCGGCCGCATCGAGCACCGCGGTCGAACCCGGATCGGCGAGCGCGCGGACGAGGGTGCGCGCGGGGCTCAACGCCACAGCTCGTCCACCAGCATGTCCACCAGCGCCAGCGCCTCGGCGCCGTCGGCATAGTCGATCGCCCGCGCGGGCAGCCCTCGCGCGATCCGCAGCAGCGCATCGAAGCCCGGCTCGCCGAGCGCGTGATAGTTGGTCGACGCCTGCGTCAGCCGCACGAACACCTCGCCCGTGCCCACCGGGCGCACCGCGCGCGCCGCGCCGAAGCGCGGGAACAGCAGCAGCGCCGGGCTCGCCGCCTCGTCCATCCGCGCGATCGCGTCCGCGTCGGGGACGAGGTGGCGCACGTCGCCCTTGGGCGTGCCGACGAGCAACGGCCCGAGCCTGTCCGGCGGAACGCCGTCCGCGAACAGGGCAACGGACTGGTTCTTCAGGCTGATCGGACGCGGGAACGGATGGATCAGGCCGGTCGCGGGCTCGACCAGCGCGAACTCGTCGGCGAGCAGCCGCCAGCGGCGCTTCCGGTTCCCGGTCGACAGCAGCGCGGCCAGCGTCGACTTGCCCGATCCCGACTCGCCGGTCATCACCAGCGCGCGCCCGTCTCGCTCCACGACGCTCGCGTGGAGCAGCAGGAAGCGGCGGCAGCCCAGCGCGACCTGGAGGTTCATGCCCATCTCCGCCGCGAGCAGCCCCTGCGCAAGCGGCAGCGGCGCGGTGCCGGGGAGCCACCAGTCGCCGGCGATCGTCACCGCCGGGCGCAACCATCGCCGCCACGGGCGCGCCGCCGCCAGCCGCACCGTGAAGTCGGGTACGCCGGCCTTGTCGCCTTGCGGGTAGCCGGCGTACAGCCGCTCCAGCGCCGCGACCGGCGCGCGCCAGTCGGAGCCGATGCGGAACCCGAACGGCCCGACGCGAACGGCGACGGCGTGCCTCAAGCCGCCCCTTCCCCGACCAGACCCGAGGCGACCAGTTCGGCCAGCCGCGCCGCCAGCGCATCGGGCTCGCCGCTCCCGAGATCGAACGCCTCGCCCAACCTCTCGAGCAACCCGGCCATGGTCAGCGCGTCCCCGCCCAGACCGTCTCCGCCCAAAACATCTCCGCCCAAACCGTCTCCGCCCAGCGCGGCGAGGATCTGTGGCGCGGGTTCGGCGAGCAGGTGCGTCAGGCCGGAGCTGCGGTGGAACACCGCCGTCAGCACGGCGTCGATCGGCTCGATCCGCAACACGCCGACGCGAGCGGCGCGATAGCGCGGCTCCGCTCGGGGACCGGTCACGCGCTCAGCTGCGCGGCATCTGCAACGAGGCGAAGCAGGTGAAGCCGCCGGTGCCCCGCTGCAACCGGCGGATGTAGTTCATATAGGCCTGGCTGCGCTCATATTCGACGCCGGGCAGCGGGCCGCCGCCCGTCGTCGCCCGGCGGACGTCCTCGCCCTTCAGCGGCGCGCCCGGCGGCGCAAAGGCGCCCGTCGTGCCCGACGGGACGGTGCTGCCGTCGGTGGCGATGTACCGGCCCCGCCGCGCCGCGTCGGGCACCGGGATCTCGCACGTCATGACCGACGCGTGGGTCTGGGCGAGCGCCGGCCGGATCGACATCACCGACGCCGCGCCGACCGCGCCCAGCATCAGCGCCCGGCGCCGGCCAGACGAAGGTTCGACCGGCGTCCCCGCCGGCGACCCGCCGTCGGGGCGGCCGCGATCCTGTTCGTGATCGTCCATGGCACCCTTCATCATCGCATCGCCCTTTCATATCAACCGATGCTCTTCAAGCAGACCGCGCGTTCCGGATCGGGACATGACGCGTTAGGGGGTTGCATGGCACTGCTCCTGATCGTCCCGATCCTGCTCGTTCTCGCCGCGGCGATCGGGCTGCCGGCATGGCGGGCGGGAGGCCGGACGTCGCCGCCGGTCGACACCGCCACCACCAACGCCACCGCCACCGGCGAACCGGCGACGCGGGACGTCGTCGATGCGATCGCGGAGCCGGTGCTGATGGTGCTGGACGGCACCGTCGTCCACGCCAATGCCGCCGCGCTCGCGCTGCTGGGCGTCCACATCCTGGGCGAGGACGCCCGCCTCGCGCTGCGCCATCCGGGCGCCGCCGAGCAGCTGGTCGCCGCCGACCCGCGGCCGATCGTCCTGTCGGGGCTCGGCGGTCGCGACGGGCGGTGGGAGATGCGGGTCGCGCCGATGGCGGGCAACCGCCGCCTCGTCCAGCTCGTCGACCGCAGCGCCAGCCACGCGGCCGAGCGGACCCGCGTCGATTTCGTCGCCAACGCCAGCCACGAGCTGCGGACGCCGCTCGCCTCCCTGCTCGGCTATGTCGAGACGCTGCGCGATCCCCGCGAGCCGCCGCCGCCGACGCGACAGCGTTTCCTGGCCATCATGGAGGACGAGGCGCGGCGGATGCAGCGGCTGATCGACGACCTGATCTCGCTCTCGCGGATCGAGGCCGAACAGTATCGCGTGCCGTCGGGGGTCGTCGACCTGGCGGAGCTGACGAGCCAGGTCTGCCGCGAGCGGCGCGACGCGCAGGACGGGCGCGGCGCCGACCTCGTCGTCGCCGACCGCCCGGACGGGCCGGCGACCGTCGTCGGCGATGCGGCGCAACTGTCGCAGCTGGTCCACAATCTCGTCGGCAACGCGATGAAATACGGGCGAGCGGGGACGCCGGTGACGATCGCGGTGACTCGCGCCGGGGCGATGTGGCGGCTGTCGGTCGCGGACCACGGCGACGGCGTCGCGCCCGAGCACCTCCCGCGACTGACCGAGCGGTTCTTCCGCGTAGATACCGGGCGCAGCCGGGCGCTGGGCGGCACCGGCCTTGGCCTTGCGATCGCCAAGCACGTCGTCGAGCGCCACCGCGGCCGCCTCGACATCGACAGCGTCGTCGGCGAGGGCACGACGGTCGTTGCGTCGCTGCCGGCGACGGACGGCGAAGGCCAGGGCCAAGGTAGTGGCGGCGGCGATGGCGCGATCGTCGCTGTCGGCGGTGTCACAAAAGGGCAACCCGACTGATGCAGGGGAATCGCACGGCGTTGACGGGCAGGCGAGGCGACATGGCGATGGGCATCGCGGCAGCGGAGACGGCGGGGACGGGCATCGGAGCGCCGGACCTGGGGCGCGTGGCGCCGCCCGACGACATCCGTCGGCTGCGCGGGCTGGTCGCGCAGATGGGCGGGCTGGCCGAACAGGCGATCGCGGAGGCGATGACCGCTCTCGCACGCGGTGATGCCGAGCTTGCGACATCGATCCGCACCGCCGACCGCCAGATCGACGCGATGGCGGCGGAGGTCGAGCGATCGGTCGTGCAGCTGCTGGGTGGGCGCACGCTGGGCGGGATCGAGCTGCGCGAGGCGATCGGCGCGCTCAAGATCGCCGCCGTGATCGAGCGGATCGCCGACTATGCCAAGAACATCGCCAAGCGCGTCCCGACGATCGCCGCCACCGGGCGGATCGGCCCGATCGACCTGCTGCCGACGATGGGGCGGATGGCCGGCGAGATGGTCCGCGACGCGCTCGACGCGTTCGCGGCCCGCGACCCGGCCTCCGCCGCCGAGGTCTGCCGCCGCGACCGCGCGCTGGACGAGGTGCATGCCGGCGTCTTCCGGATGCTGGTCGAGCACATGGCCGCCAATCCCGCGACCGTGGAACAGGCGGCGCACCTGTTGTTTGTCGCCAAGAACCTGGAGCGGATCGGCGACCATGCGACCAACCTTGCCGAGATGGTCTATTTCGCGGCGACCGGCGAACAGATGGCGGAGCGCCAGCGCGGCGCCTCCGCCGGCTGACCGGGGAGGCTGAGCATGCCGCGCGCCACGCTGCTGCTGGTGGAGGACGATCCCGCGATCGCCGAGCTGGTCGCGTTCCACTTCGAGCGCGAGGGCTTCGCGGTCAGCGCCACCGCGGACGGCGAGGACGCGGTCCTGCTGGCGCGCGAGAAGGCGCCCGACGTGGTGCTGCTCGACTGGATGGTGCCGGGCCTGTCCGGGATCGAGGTGTGCCGGCAGCTGCGCCGGATGCCGGGCACCGCCAACGTGCCGATCATCATGCTGACCGCGCGCGGCGAGGAGGAGGATAGGGTCCGGGGGCTGGAGACCGGCGCCGACGACTATGTCACCAAGCCCTTCTCGCCGCGCGAACTGGTCGCGCGCGTCGCGGCCGTGCTGCGCCGCGTCCGCCCCGCGCTGGCGGGCGAGCTGTTGTCCTATGCCGATGTCGAGATGGACACCGTCGGCCATCGCGTGCGCCGCGACGGCGACGCAGTGGCGCTGGGGCCGACCGAGTTCCGGCTGCTGCGCCATTTCCTGGAGCATCCGGGCTGGGTGTTCTCGCGCGAGCGGCTGCTCGACGCGGTGTGGGGCCATGACAGCGAGATCGAGATCCGCACCGTCGACGTCCACATCCGCCGGCTGCGCAAGGCGATGAACGAGGGCGGGCGGGCGGACCTGATCCGCACCGTCCGGTCGGCGGGCTATTCGCTGGACACCGATCCCGACTCCGGTTGATCCGCGTCCGAAACGAAGGAGCCAAGTCGACAAAGATGCGTTGGCACGGCTGCGCGACGGACGTCCCGTCTGCGTCATCGGGAGACGATCATGAAGCTCATCCTGCTCGCGGCGACCGCCGCCCTCGCCCTGCCGGGCCTGGCCCGGGCGCAGACGGCGCAGACTCCGACGCCGGCCCCGACCGGCGGCTATCAGCCGAGCGGTCCGGCGATGCAGGGCACGATGCAGCCCGGGGTGCAGCCGGTCTACCAGCCCGCGCCCAGTCCGTCGCAGGCGTATCCGGCGCCCGCACCGCTTGCGAGCTATCCGGTCTGTCGGAAGGGCCAGTACGACGGCTGCATCGAGCGCGGCGGCAGGCGATAGCATCGGTCCGCGGGCGCCCGGACGGGGCGGGCGCCCGTCATCCTTGGCCACATCACCCTGCTCACATCACCCCACCCCACGTCGATCGGTCTAGGTGTCGACCAGCCTCATCAGCCGGCGCTCGACCGGGGCCAGCACGGGGACGAGGTCGTGGCCCCGCTTCAGCACCGCGCCGGCCTCGCCGACCAGTGCCCACATGCCCTGCCTGCCGCGCAGCGACGGACGCTTCTCCACGCGCATCTCCGGCCGTTCCGCCGCCCGTCGAAACGCGGAGAACACCGCCGCCTCCCGCCCGAGATCGATCGCATAGTCCCGCCAGTGTCCCGCCGCGACCATCCGGCCGTACAGGTCGAGGATGCGGGCGAGTTCGGCCCGGTCGAAACCGACCTGCAGCGCCGGCCTCGCAGATGGCGGCGGGAACGGGGTGACGGTGCCCATCAGGCGCAGTCACGCTCCCGTGTTTCCGGCCCGTCCAGCAACGCGTCGAGCCGCCGCCGCATCGTCTCCAGCTCGCAGCGCAGCAGTTCCACCTTCTGGGTCGCGGGATCGAACATCTCGCTGCAGGGCGTGCCATAGGCGAGGAACGGCATCGGTGCGGCGCGGCCACCCTCGATGGTCGTCGGCCGGGCGGGGATGCCGACCATCACGGCGCCCGCCGGCACGTCCCTGGTCACCACCGCATTGGCCCCGATCCGCGCGCGCGCGCCGACTGTGATCGGACCCAGCACCTGAGCGCCGGACCCGATGATCGTGCCGTCCGCGATCGTGGGATGGCGCTTCCCCGCCACGCCGTTGTCGGGAGAGGTTCCGCCCAGCGTCACGCATTGATAGATCGTGACGTCGTCGCCGATGTGCGACGTCTCGCCGATCACCGTGAAACCGTGATCGATGAAGAAGTTGCGGCCGATCGTCGCCCCGGGATGGATGTCGATCGCGGTCGTCATCCGCGACCAGTGGTTGACGATCCTGGCCAGCAGGTACAGCCGCCGGCCATGCAGCCGGTGCGCCACCCGGTGCCAGCCGAGCGCCCATACGCCGGGATAGGTCATCACCTCCCACCGCGAATGGGGCGCCGGATCGCGCGCACGGATCGAGTCCAGATAGCGGAACAGATTACCCAGCATGGTGCGTCCCTGTACGCTGCCCGTCGTCCGGCGCGATGTAGACGCCTTGCCGGCGGATTGCCAGCGGGGGTGGCGCGCGGGCGCCGGACCGCTATGCACGTCGCGCTCCCTCCTCCAGTCAGGCGCGATCCGATGGCGGCGACCTATCTGCCGACGCTCAAGCAGCTGCAGTATCTGGTGGCGTTGCGCGACCACGGGCATTTCGGGCGTGCGGCGGAGGCGTGTTTCGTCACCCAGTCGACGCTGTCGGCGGGGCTGCGCGAGCTGGAGGGGCTGATCGGCGTGACGCTGGTCGAGCGCACGCGGCGCGTCGTGCGCTTCACCGCGGTGGGCGAGGCGATCGCGGACAAGGCGCGACGCGTGCTGCGCGAGGCGGAGGAGCTGGGAGACCTTGCCCGCGCCGCCGGCCAGCCGCTGTCGGGCGAGCTGCGGATGAGCGTCATCCCAACCATCGCGCCGTTCATGCTGCCCCGCATCCTGCCGCGACTGCGCCACGACTATCCCGACCTGAAGCTGTACCTGCGCGAGGAGCCGAGCGGCCCGGCATGCGAGGGACTGCACCACGGGCGGGCGGACTGCGTGCTGCTCGCGCTGCCCTATGCGTGCGGCGACGTCGCGGTGGCGTCGCTGTTCCGCGATCCGCTGTTCGTCGCCTTCCCGGAAAACGCGCAGCCGCCACCCGACGAGGACGTGCCGCCGTCGGCGATCGACGAGACGCGGCTGCTGCTGCTGGAGGACGGGCACTGCCTGAAGGACCATGCGCTCGCCGCCTGCAACAGGCCCGAACTGCGCAGCGAGGCGACGATGCTCGGCACCTCGCTCCACACGATCATCCAGATGGTCGACAACGGGCTGGGCGTGACGATGCTGCCGGGGATGGCGATCGATGCGGGCATCCTCGACCATACCCGCGTCGCCGCCCGGCCGCTCGCCGCGGCGGGCGCGA
>NZ_CAHJWW010000054.1 GCF_903643035.1 Sphingomonas bacterium
GCGTCCGTCAGCACATCGCGATCCATCCGCAGCGTGAATCACATTCACGCACGCTTGTGAATCCCCACAGTCCCTAGTTTGAGTAGGGGCGCCATAAGCCAATTGTGGATTGCCGGGTGCGATACGATCCTGGTATGTTCCACCGTCGGCCATGTGCCGCGACGGCGCAGTGCGGACTGTGCAGATTGATCGTTGGCGGTGCTGGAGGCCGATCCTATAAGCCATCGAACGTGCGAGGGATGGCGTGATGACGTGCTGATTACCGGTTTAAATAGTGATTCCATGCCTTTGGGGACCGCGGCGGTGATCAATCTGGATGCCGCGGCGAACACCGTACCAACCGAGGAAGTGATCGACGCCGTTGTCGCCGCGATGCGCAGCGGCGCAGCCAATCCCGCAAGCGCACATGAACTCGGCGAACGCTCGCGTGCCGTCCTTACCCGAGCCCGTGACGGCGTGTTGTCTCTTCTGGAGGGCGTACTGGATGATGGTGTGACGTTCACATCCGGCTGCACGGAGGCGAACAACACCGTGTTCGCGGGCATCTCGGCGACCACGATCATCACTAGCACGGTTGAACATCCCTCGGTGCTGCGATCAGCGGAGCGGGCGGCATCGCGCGGAACGACCATCTTGCAGGTCCCGGTCGATCTGGCTGGCTTGGTAGATCTCGACCAGCTCGGAGCAATCGTCGCATCGGTACAGGGGCCGCTTCTCGTCTCGATCCAGTTCGCGAACAGCGAGACCGGCGTGATCCAGCCGATCGCTCGGATCGCGGCGCTGCTGGCGACACGCCCTCTGACTACGTTTCATTCCGACGCGGCGCAGGCCTTTGGCAAGCTGCCGATCGATCTTTCGCCCGGAATCGGCCCGGACGTGATCACCGTCTCGGGGCACAAGCTGCACGCGCCGATGGGCGTAGGTGCGATCGTAGCTGCCGAACGGGGCGTACCGCTCGCGCCCCTCCTCGTCGGGGGCGAGCAGGAGGGATCGATGAGAGCGGGCACCGAAGCTGTTCCGCTGATCGCCGGCCTTGGCGCCGCTTGCGAGGCGCGAGCCGACACGATGGACAGCTGCGTGCGACGAATGTTCCAGTTGCGCAATCGACTGGAGGTCGGGCTGCGAGATGCACTCCCCGACGTCGTGCTGCTCGAGGGTCCGACCGATCGCTTGCCAAACATCTCGAGTGTACGGTTCCCCGGTGTCGACGGCATGTCGCTGATCGCCCAGCTGGACAGCCGCGGCGTCGCAGCGTCTCAGGGATCGGCGTGCTCAAGCCGCCGACCCGAACCATCGCATGTGCTGATGGCGATGGGCATGTCAGAAACCGAGGCCTTCGAGACTGTGCGCTTCTCGATCTCCGCCCTGAACACCGATACCGAGATCAACCAGGCGACGTCGATAATTGCCGACTCCGTTCACCATCTGAGGAGCGTTTCATGGGCAACGGCCTGATGCGCTTTTCATATGGCGGACACGTGACCTTCCCAGTTCGCTATGGCTGGCTACCGAAGGGGCTGTCGCGGATGCGGCTTGAGGGCGCGTTCTATCCGAACACGGAGGTCGGCGACGAACTCGGCCTCGGCTCCAAGATGGTCGAGTCGCTTGGCTTCTGGCTCAAGGCAACTGGACTGGCCCGCGACGGCGATGACGCGCGTTCGGGCCGTGTTCCTTCAGAAATTGCGCATCTGGTTGCGAACCACGATCCGTATTGCGAACTGCCGGGCACATGGTGGTTCCTCCACCTTATACTAGCGACGCGTGAAGGAACCGTGTGGTCATGGTTCTTCAATGACCACACGGATCGCATCTTCGACCGTGCATCATGCACGGAGGCATTCCTGCAATTTACCCGGGCAAAGGCGCTGCGGCCGGCGAGCGAGGCCATGGCCCTCAAAGATGTGTCCTGCCTCCTCAGCGCATACGCAGCGCGTCCGGGAGTGGATGTCGTCGATCCCGACGATGTGGGCGCGTGTCCATTCCGCGAGCTCGGGCTTATCGTGCGCCACGATCTGGTGAGACGCTTCGAGCGCACCCGTGCGCCCGTCGGGCTGCCTGTCGAGGCATTCCTCGCCTGCTCGTCGCTGCTTGCCAAGGAGACAGGTCGCGACGCGCTTTCGCTGCGCGAACTCGCCACGCTCCGTTTCGGCCCGGGCCGCGTCTTCTGCGCCGGCCTCGATGCGGTGGACGAGATGGTCGGCACGGCAGCCAGCGCATTGTGGATGAAGGACGTCAGCGTCGAGACACTGGCAGGCGAGCGATACCTCCGGGCGACGGTCAGGCCGATCGATCAGTGGCTTCGAAACTATTACAGCCGCATCGAGGACGCGTCATGATCGGCGCCGACTTCTTCCGCTCACTCAGCCTGGAAGAGGATCTCCAGTACCCGGAGCGGTTCAGCCACTACCGACCCACGCGCCGGGCGCTGCCAATCATCACCGCCATCGTCGAACCCGGCGCGGCGACCATGGTAATCGCGCCCTATGGCAGTGGGAAGAGCCTGGCCGCCGGCGTCGGAGCGTTGCTCGTCTTCAACTCGGACGACGACCGGCGCGCACTCGCGCCGGTCCTGGCCCGCGTCGACCAAGTCGACGCTGCGGTAGGAACGGCGCTGAGCGGGCGAGCCTCCGGGACACCGCAAGGTCACGTCGTCGTGCTGTCAGGGTTGGTCGAGGACCCGATTGCGGCCATCGCCGATGCTCTTGGAATGAAGCAGCCGCCGAAGAGCGTCGAAGGCTTCAGCAAGAGGATGCGCGACGCTGGCTGGGATCATGTCGCCATAGTTTGGGACGAATTCGGACGTCATCTCGAAGGCTTGGTGGCCGACGGTAGATCGGGTGAACTCGACATCGTCCAGCGTCTGGCAGAGCGCGTTTCCCGCGCGACGGGGCCGACAATGAGCCTGACGCTGCTCCTGCACCAGAACCTGCTCGCGTACGCGACGCGCCTCAATGAAACGTCACGCAGCGAGTGGCGGAAGATTGAAGGCCGGTTCCGTCCCCTTCGCATGATAGAGGATAGTCAGGAGTTCTATCGCCTGATCGCCGACGTCGTCTCCGAGATGCGACCTGCCGACGGTGCAGCGATCATGCCGCCCGTCAACCAGCGCATCGCCGACGCTGTCGTGAAGTGGAGGTGGCTGGATGGCATCGAGGACGCGGGCGAGGCGCTCGCCATCCTCAACGACGCAAGGCCGCTGTCACCCGGCGCACTGCAGATCCTGCCTACGCTGGTCGCGCGCGTCGGCCAGAACGAGCGAAGCCTCTTCTCCTTCCTGCGTGAGATCGACCTCACGCGTAAGGTCGACATTGAGACAGTCTACACGTCGTTCTCGGACGCGATGCGCACCGACGTCGGCATCGGCGGAACATACCGGCGCTGGATCGAGACGGAGAGCGCTAGGTCGCGAGCGGACACGTCACTGCAGCGGATGCTTCTAGCGGCGGCGTGCCTGCTTCAGCTCGGCACCAGCGGCGAACGGAGGCGCCTGCCGCGCGAGGTCCTGGAACTGGCGGTCTCCGAGGCGGACCTCCCCTCCGCCGACGTCGCAGTAGCGGTGGACGCTCTTCTCGAGGCCAAGCTGCTGCTCTGGCGTAAGCACACCGACGACGTGGCCGTGTGGCACGGCGCCGACGTCGACGTCGCGATCCGTGTGCGCGAGGAGCGCGAGCGGCGGTCGGGCTCCTTCGATCTGAGAACATTTCTCGAGGACCGCTTCCCTGCACCCCACCTGCGCGCGCCGCGCCACAACGCCGAGTTCGGCGTGCACCGCTTCCTCATGGGACGTTACGCATCCGTGGCCGAACTCGGCGTACTTCTCGCCGACGGTCATGAAGCGGATGGTGCGATCATCTACGTCGTCGCCGGGGATAAGGCGGAAATAGCTGCCGCGCGGAAGCTGGCGAAGAAGTCGGGCGCGCAGGCAATCATCGTGGTGCCGGACCGGCCGCTCGCCGCCGAAAGTGCCGCCATCGAGCTGACGTCGATCGAGGCGCTGCGGGCCGACAAGGACTTCATCGCCTCCGACCCGATGGTGACGACGGAGATCGACGAACTTCAGTCAGTCGCGTTCGAGGAACTCGCGACGCTGCTGCGCGGACTGCTCGATCCACGCGCCACCGGCTCGACATGGTATTCGCAGGGCGAGCGCCTCGAAGTGTCGCCTGAGCGCCCCGGACCGATGGCGGCGTCGCGCCTGCTCAGCCATTGGTTCAAGCTGACGCCGAGGATCGCGAACGAGCAGCTCATGCGCAGTTCGGCGTCCCGCACGATGCAGACCGCGCGCGTGCGCGTCGTCGGCTCCATCCTCGGACGGTCCGATCGCGAGCGGTTGGGCTACGACGAGGGCGATCGCAGCGCCGATGGATCCATATACCGCACGGTGATCGAGAACACGGGACTCCGTCCAGCAGGGTCGACGCGCTTCGCCGATCCCGATCAGATCACCGACCTCGGGCTCAAGGAGGTCTGGCTCCGCATCGCCAGCTTCTTCCGCACGCCCACGGGCCGAAGCGGCGGTGCATACCGTGACCTGGGCAAGTTCGTCTCGACCCTGTCGTCGGCGCCGACTGGCGTCCCGATGGCGGTGATCCCGGTACTTATCGCTGCCGGGTTCAAGCACTTCTCACGCGCCCTGGCGCTATACGACAGCGGCCGGTACGTCTCCGACACCCTCGGCTTCCAGTTCGACAACATGGTCTCGAACCCGGAAGGGTTCTGCGTCCAGGTCCTCGACCCCACTCCCGACCTCGTCGAATACCTTTCCGAGATCGCATACGTCTTCGCGCACGAGCGCCCGACGGCGAGCGACGAACTCGTGCGCTTCGCCCATGACGCGCTGACGCGGTGGCTGCTGACCGTTCCGGACGGATCGAGACGCTCCCAGAAGCTGGGCACGCATGCCAAGGGGCTGCTGCGAACGGTGGGCAGCTCCTCCGATCCCGTGCAACTCCTCCTCACCGACCTTCCCGCCGCGCTCGGCGCTAAGGGGCCTTCGCCCAGCCTCATCGGGAGGATGGAGGCGGCGCGAAACGAGATCGACCACCTGCGCGACCAGTTCGAGCTCGCCGCGCTTGAAGCGCGTGCTGCCGCGCCGCTCACCAGCGCGGCGATCGGCAAGGCCAGAACTGATCGGCGCTCCATGTATTCAACCCTTATTTGCGTTGATCATCGGTGCAGTCGCTCGTGCCTGATCCGCCGTAAGCTGCCGAGCGCACAATCCGGTTGGCTGCCATGCTTGCGTCAGGGTCGTCGGGGGGGCGCCGGCATCGTGCAGGATCAGCGCAAAGCCGCGCCGCGGTACCTTGCCGATCGCCATCAGCAGCATGGGAGTGCCGGCTTTCACGAGGAGGCTGTTGCCCGGGCCGCGGCCGATCTGCACGCCATCGGGCGTTTCCAGGCACGTGTCGCCATCGACGGCAAAGAAGGCTTCCGGCCCCGAATGACGATGCAACGGCGCCGTCGTGCCTGGAGCGAAGATGGATCGCAAATACTCGGCCTGGTAGCTCGGCGCGAGTGGAATAGGCAGCGGACCGATCTGCGTAACGCGCTCGCCGCCCTTGGCTCGCCAGTTCGCGCCAGACAGCGTGAAAAGCCACGTCGCCTTGAATGCTTGAATTACTGTGCTCGTGGGGAGACCTGCCTTCCTGGCGCGGTCGGCGTTCGAGAAGCGATCGATGAGCCAATAAAGCCTGCCGCTCGGCAGGTGCGATACCCGTTGCCGAGCGAGCAGACAGGCTGGCCCTGGTTCTTCGACCGGTGTGCATGCCCTGGTGGTGGCCTGTCCGATTGCCGTCGAGGCGGACAGCTCCGCAGTGGCAACCAGCAGACAGACAAGGCCCGCTCGCATCGTCAGCTACCCCGTGCTCGTGACGACATCAGAATGTCGCCAATTACGGGACGGCGCAATCCTTGCCGCCTGTCACGAGCTTCCGCTCCCTCGCGAAATGTGGCCCGCGGCTTTGAATGCAGCTTTTTTGCTTTGAAAACGACCCATAAGCGGTGGTTCGGAGCGCCGTTCCAGCTTGCCGGCTTCTGCCATTCGTTCATCTCGAAAGTGGCGCGTCGCCCCCGGCCACGCTAAATGCGTGGACGGTCCGGTTGGTCGTGAACAGTCTTGTCGGAGTCGCTCACAGCGCGTTGGCTTGCTTGGTACGCTCTAGCCGCTAACGTCCTCAATACGCCTGCTGCGCGAGGATCTCTTAACGCTATGAGCGAACGAATACCCGCTCCAAAGGCCGCTGAACTGCCGGTCAATACTGAAAGAGCGCCTTCTCGTGTCGGCCTGCCCGAACCAAAGCTTGCGTACGATTATTTCAAGAACATGGTGTGTCGGTGAGCTTGGCCACGCTGGGCGGCATTCTGACGCTTGGAGGGACAGTCTTCGGCGCCCGCCTGTCGCCTTGGCACGTGATTGTAGCCGCCCTACCGGTTGCGCTGTCCGGCTTGGCCATCAGCCGGATCTCCTCAGGCGACGAGTTGAAGTAGCGGAACGGGCTAGGCGGAAGGGCGCTCGATCTGCGGCTCATCATGGCCGCTAGCATCACCGCCCGATCCTGCCACGTTGGGCTGACATAGCCCCCAGATCCCTGCGCCAAGGCGGGAAGAGCGGTGAACTGTTTAATTCACGTGACTAAGTCGACGCCGCGTCGTGGTCAGGTCAGCATTGTTGGCATATGGCGGGCTTGCGGGTGCTGCATTGCCCAATCGGGAAGGTCGATCTGCAACCTGCTGTAAAAAGATGGAGGGTTGTATGCGCGAATTAACATCGGAAGAACTCGCATTCATCGCTGGCGGATTCAGCCGTGTCGCGGCCGCCGATGAAGGCGGTGGCGATATCGTTGTCGTCGGCGGCGGTGGTGGCGGTGGCGGTGGCGGTGGCGGTGGTCCCTTCTTCCCGCCCACCGGTGGCGGTGGCGGTGGCGGTGGCGGTGGCGGCGGTGGCGGCGGCGGTGGCGGTGGCGGTGGCGGCCATCCGGGAACGAGCTATCCGCCGATTTCGACCACCGACGACCAAGGCAACAGCGTTTCCATCCAGCCGGTCGTGGATACGACGACACATACTGCCGACATCGTGGTCACGGCGTCGAACACGATCGGTGATGCGAGCATCACGTTCGATCTGGCGAAGATGGACGTCACGTCGATGAAGATGGACATTCACGACGGATCGAACACCTACACTGCAAACTTCAATCTCCCGAACGGCTTCGCCACGGGAACATACGCCATGGACTTCGGCAACGGGAACACGGGTACGTTCTCGATCGGAACCAACGGAACGGACTACTCCGTGAACGCCGGAGTCACACTACACTTCTAGTCACGAACGGCCGGCGCGGCCTGAGGCCGCGCCGGCAATATCGATGGAGGCTCTCATTAGGTATTTCCTAGCAGCCACGGTGCTCCTTCTTTCATCCGCTTCCGCTTCGGCCATGCCGACGTCCATGTTCATCGCGAGATGGCAGGCGGCTTCTCACGTGACGCAGCAGGAGGCGCAAAAAGCCACCACCAGCGGAATTGCGAACTCGGCCGAGATGCAGGCATTGATCGCCGAATTCTCAACGGCGGGTAGCGCCTACAGGCAGCAGATCCTCGACGCGCGAGCGGCTGGCCGGACGCCGCGCGCCTGCCCGCCCAAGGATGTGAACATCACGGTCAACGACGTCATCGCCGAAATAGCGCGACTCCCGACGAGTTGGCAGTCACGCGAACTGTCGGACAGCTTCGGCGCGGCGATGGACCGCCGCTTTCCTTGTCCTGGCCCGAACTCAAAGTGAACTCCGGGTCGGCCCGGTCCGGTACGCGTGGGGTCATGGCGATCAGATGCGCGCTGGCCCTAGCGTTCTGCTCGTTGCTGAGCGCGCCGGGAGGGTCACGAGCGCAAGGCATAGCGGCCGCGTCAACGAACGAGGGGCAGTTCACCCTGCACTTCGTTCAGGGCGAAGGATGGAGACCGCTGCCCTATACGGACGCCAAGGGCGTCATTCTGTTCCGCGGTGTCATCAACGCCCGGCCCGCCACGTTCATGCTGGACAACGGCACAAGCCGCACGATGATCGATGCAGGGTTCGCGCGGCGGGCCGATATCGGCCTACATCTCACCAAGAGCCAGGCTGTCACCGGAGCGGCCACGAAGTTGGGCATCGGGCGGACGGATGCCTTGACGCTCGAGGCGGAGCACGCCTTTTCCGTCATAGGAACGATGGCCGCCATCGATCTGAGCGGCGTCTCGGCATCGCTTGGCCAAAACGTCGACGCCGTCGTGGGCGCGGACGTTCTCGATCATGCGTCCGTGATGATCCAGCCCGGCCGGATGATGCTCTCGCTCGCTCCGAGCGGCGCCATCAAAGGCGGAAGCGGCATTCTCATCCCGATCGTGGACCGTAACAAGATCTTGCTGCAGGTGAACGGCGCTCCGGTCAAGCTCGCGCTGGATCTCGGCTCGACGGGCGCCGTCCGCCTGACCGATACCGCTTGGCACCGCATATTCGCGGGGAGCGGAACGACCGAGAAATCGGACATGACGTCCGCCGATGGCGTAAGGCGGGACACCTTGCGGGCGCGCGCAGAGGTTCGTCTTGGTCGCCTAACCGCCAAGGATGTCGCCGTGGACAGCGGCTTCGTCTCACGGGACAGCGCGGACGGGCTGATCGGCACCCGATTTCTGACCAGCATGACCGTGATCCTGGATCTGGGAAAGGCGCAGATCGGCTTCTTTCCTCCAGCTACGGCCTCGACGCCGCACTGAGCGAATGCCTGCACGCGCCGCCATCCTGCGCGAGCCTGCGATAATTCGCGGAAAGAGACGACGGCACGTCGGGAAGCGGAATCATTTCAGAAGAATCTTTGCCATGGGTTTCGGTCTTGCGCGGAGATTGCATTGTTCGGACGCGTGGCATTTACGCTGGTCGGTGCCGAACTCTTGCCGGGGAGGCTGCGAATTGTGCGATCGCTGTTTCATCCGCCGCGCGAAGTTTCGCATGCCCTCGCGTCGCGAGCCTCTGGCTCTCCACCAGGCTCTACGGCCGTGGTTCTAGAAAGCCCGCATGAACAGCGCGTCGAGGGAGCTGGCCGGATCACGCCAGTAGCAATCCGCCCGTGCTGTTACATCGACAGGCACTACGAGTTGGTCCGAGGCATGTCCGGTCGCTTCACTTCGCTGCGCAAGTCGCCGTCGGATTGCTGAACATCTAGTCGCAGGCCGGGATCACGGGCGGAATAACGGAAATCGGCGTGTTCGAGGGCCGGTTCTTCATTGCCTTGGCGCTTGCTCTCGGCCGGTCTGAGCCGGCGGTCACAATCGACACTTTCGATTGGCCGGACGAGGGGATCTGGGATCGGTTCATGGCCAACGTTCGTCGCTTCCTACCGCATGCGGAAGTGGTCGGGCGTCGGCGGGGCGCGAGCGAAGGCCTTACGGCCGATTTGCGACGCTCCGACGGCCAAAGACCCCGGATGCTCCACGTCGACGCCGATCATACGGTGAAGTCGTAGAAAGCGGATCTAGAGATCTCGTTGGAGGCGGTCGATCCGAGAGGCGTCCTGCTGATCGACGACATGCTTCACCCAGGTTATCCAGCGCTATACGACGCCGTGCGCCAAACCCTGTCGATCCGGAAGGACTGGACGATCTGCTGCGTCATCGACCGCGACGACATCGTCGCGGCGAGCAAGTTCGTGGTATGCGCCCGTTCGTGGAGCCGCTTCTACCAGAAGAACCTGCGGGCACGCTTCCCGACAAACGTATGGGGGATGCCAGCTAATTTCAGCGACGGACCCACATTGGTGCTCGCCCGCGAGCCTCGCTTGGCGGAGATCTAGTCGAAGCGGCGTCGCGTTTTTCTCGACGCCCCATCATTATCCTGTGGACGCCTCACGGCGGTCATCCCGCGGTTGATCCATTGCGCCCCGCCCGGGCTCTGGCCTTGCAGATACCGACGCCTCCTCCCTGATGAGAAACAGCCCGAGCGAGCGGGCATGAACGCCCAGCCTTATCCGGCTTGTCGTCCAAGCCACCGGAACAGCGGCGACGGCGCCGACGGACATGACGAGCAGCAGCGCTCCCGCTTCACTGCCCAGGACGACCGCCACCGCCACGATGGCGGCCAGGGACGCGGAACTGATCGGCATCATCCGGCGCGCGGACTCGCGAAGGCCAAGCTCGCGATCGCCGCGGGGCTGGGGGTCCCATCCCGCGCTCACGCCTCGCGCGATCGAGCACACGGAGAGCAAGTTTCCCAGTAGCGAGATCGGCTGCACGAGCGTCGCGAGCACCAATTCCGCTCCGAAGGACCAGAACTTGCGTCCGGCGTCTCCTGGAAGCCTTTCGCGCCCGGCATCGAGCAGGTTCGCGGCAAGACTGACAAACTTGTGGGTCACCGTGAGCAGCCAAATGGCGACGATCGCACCTAGGCTCCTCCAGAAGCCAACGGTCGCTGAACGTATCACAAGGTCCGCGACGAGCAGAAGATAGGCGACGCTCTTCAGGTAATAGGCCGCGTCCATGACTATACCGGCCCTCGCGTCCCGCGCGATCCCGGAAATCGCCGCCCACCTCAGGTTCTGAAGGTTTCCTTCGCACCAGCGTCGCTCCCTTGCGAGACTGTCGACCAGGTTCGCCGGAATCTGCTCTCTCGACCCGACATCCGCGGGCGAGAGGCAGATCCTCTTGCCTGACGCGATGAAATTTGCACTCTCGATAGCATCGTGGCTCAGGATCTCCCCGCCGAGCGGCGGTCTCCCCGGTAATCTGGGGAGGCGGCCGTTGGACACGAACGCGGCGACCTCGATTATCGCATTGTGACCCCAGTAGGCGCAACGGCCGTTCTGCAGCCAAGCCGTGCCACGGACCCAGTCCGGGGTGTAAAGCATGGCGCCGAACTGGAGCCAACGGGCATAGAGCGTGTTGAGTCCGGACGGGTATGGGACGGTCTGGACGACCGCGACACGGGGATCTTCGGCGATCGACCCGATCATGGCTTCGATGGCGAACCCGGTGACCGTGCTGTCGGCATCTAGCACGATCATGTATCGGTAGCCGCTGCCCTGGCAAACGGCGAAGTCCAGCAAGTTTCCGTGCTTGCGCGACGCGCCCGCGGTCCGTCGCCGATACCGGATCGGGATCGCCGAATCCCGCAGTTCGCGGATCATCGCCAGCTCGTCCGCGGCGATGATGTCGTCATCGGTGTCGCTCAGCAGCCACAGGTCGACGCTCGCGGCCCGCACTGTCTTCAGCTGATCAGCCAGCCGGACTAGGTGGGCGCGCAGAGCCGTCACATCCTCGTTTCGGACCGCGAGCGTCACCGCGGTGGCTGCATCCGACCGCGCCGCGATCGGAACGGGCGACCACGGGCGACGCGAATTCAGCCACGCTCCTATCAGCGTCGGCCACAGAACGAGGCTCGAGAAGAACGCCGGAAAGCCGAGCAAAGCCACCGCGATCCAGTAGTAAGGGCTGCCACCCGTCTCCAAGATACCACCGATCACGAGGGACGCCGTGGACGCCATGGCGCAGATCGGCAGCCACATCACAATCGAACGGAAATCCACGGCGCTGCTCATCATCAATATCGGTCGCCGGTGCGCCAATGCCGGGTGCACCAGTCGCGCAGCCACTGGGTCGAGGGACTCCCGCTACCGTCTGGTCCCGCGACGCGCAACGGATATGGCGGGCCACGAGTTTCGGTAGCCTGGCGAGAAACGCGATCTCTCGGAAGTTCCAGCGTTCCCAGGCGATCCGATCAGCGCGCGACACCGCCGTGTCGAGCGGACTTCGGAAAGGAGAGGGCCCCGATGTCGTCAGAGGTGATCTTCACGAAGCACCCCGATGCCGCCTCGACAATGGAGGCGATGGCCGTCGGTTTCGCCGCCACCCTGTCAAGCAACGCAGGGCGCGGCGGACTGAGCGTCAACTCGATGCTGGCGTGGATTAGGACCCCCATTCGGCTGGGGCAGTGCCTGATCCTCATGAGCGCATCCAGTCAGCCGTTGGGCATGGCGGTATGGGCATACGTTTCTGAAGAGACCCACCTCCGCCTCGCTCGCGGAGAGCAGGACCTCCCGACCCTGGAGGACTGGAACGAGGGAACGATCTTCTGGATCGTCGACATCGTCGCCCCATACGGCCACATCAGGGATCTCGCGGCCGAACTCAGGCGAACACAGGGCGCGACCCACCGCTCGGTCCACTACTTCCGCAAAGGCTGTGCGCGCAGGATCCGGATAGGCGGCGGCTGACGGGCGTTGCACGTTGCGGATTTGATCGGAGCCTCGATGGACGCTGATTTCACTTTCGAGGCGGTGAGCCCCGCGCTCAGCCGCGCGTTCGAGGTCAGGCGCTTTCGCCGCCCGTCGGTCCTGTGGCTGAACGACCGCTGGTTCTTGGAATGCGGGACGGACCTAGCACGGGCGGGCGCCCGGAAATCGGCGGAACGGACCTTGCTGGAGCGCTTCGCCGTCTCGGCTCCTTCCCACTTCGATCCTCCGGCGGGTTTCGGGGAGACCGCCGCACCGCTGTGCTGCGACAGCTACGGCGCCCCCAACGGATCCGTCCACGGGGGGAGCGGGCGGGTGGGCGGGCGAGACGGACTGCAGGCCAAGGGCATCGGCCGCACGCCCCTCGCCGCCGTCCGGGCCGACGACTTCCACTCGAACGGCTGCCTCTGGCTCGAAGAGGCCCTGCGCGAAACGGTGTTCTCCGAGATCGTCGCGAACGAGTTTCCGTTCGGCGGAGTGCCCGTGATCGCTCTCATCGACACCGGCGAGCAGCTATACTGGCCGGACGGGCAGCGGGCGCCGTTTCGAGCGATCATGGTTCGCCCCGAAGTCATCCGCCTGGCGCATTTCCAGCGAAGCGTTTTCTTCGGGACGGCCGGTTTTCGGGGGAGCGACCAAGAATTGGACGCGATCCGAACCAGAGACGTCTGGCGGTGGTTCGATCACGCCGACGACCAGCCGCGGAACAACCTCCGTCTGACCATGACGGAGGTCTTTCGCAGGATCGGCATCCAATATGGCTACGCGCACGTGAGCCGCCTGTGGCCGGGCCCGTTCTACAGTTCCAACGTCGCGATCGACGGCAGGCTTCTGGACTTCGGGAGCATGCGATGGCTGACATTCGAGCGGAACTACGCGCGCGTCGCCGCCGACAGGGACTTCGGCGGTGAAACGGAATTCGTCGTCAACACCGCGCGCTCAATTGCATCCCTTTCACGCAAATACGCCCGTCGAGCCCTAGCCTCCGCCGATCTGGTCCAGTCCTACAAAGAAGGCGTGACGGACGGCCGGCGCGTCGGCCTTGAGCGCTTCGGGCGGCGCAAACGTGACAATGGGCTAGCACTACTTTGGCAGAGTAGATTTGTCGGTAATTGCCAGCGGCTTATGACAGTGTGGGCACTGCGTGGGCGGCG
>NZ_CAHJWW010000055.1 GCF_903643035.1 Sphingomonas bacterium
CACCCCCAGCCCCTCCCGCGAGCGGGAGGGGAGCGGCGCTCCACCCCTCCTTCTTCAGGATATTCGCCGCGCGCTTGTACCCGGCGAGCAGGTTCGCGCCGTCGGCCGTCCCCACGAACGCCTGGAGCGCGTGGACGCGGGCGAGGAGGCGGACGAGGTCGTCCTCGCCCCCGAGCGCGAAGACGGCGTCGATCAGGTCGTGGCGGACGCCGGCTTCGCGCTGTTGTACCTTGAGGCGGTCGGCGAAGAAGTCGAGAAGAGCAATCGATGCCGTTTCGGCCTGAGATGTGAAATGAGAAGCTTCTGCGTTTGCTTGCGCTGTCGTAGCCTTAATTAATGCGGCAAACGTCTGTTTCCAACTAAGCGAAGTTTCTAATTGAGCGATCTTATCTATCGCGGGAAGTGCTCTTGCAATTGGACTAACTTGTCGACGAAAAGCAATGGGGTCGGCCGCAACAAAAGAAACATACAAGAGGGGTAATCTAAGCTCGTTTTCTATAATAATCCTAATTATGCCAAGAGCCGCTCGGCGCAAAGCGAACGGATCGCGTGAACCACTTGGCGGCATTCGTTCGACAAAGAATCCTGCCAGCGTGTCCAGCTTGTCCGCCAGACTGACCGCCACCGTCACCGGCGCGGTCGGGACCTCGTCGCCCTGGCCGACCGGCTTGTAATGATCGCGGATCGCCGCGGCGACGCGGGGGTCCTCGCCCTGCGCTGCGGCGTAATAGCCCCCCATCACGCCCTGCAGTTCGGGGAACTCGCCGACCATGGCGGTGACGAGGTCGGCCTTGCACAGCCGCGCCGCGCGCTCGGCGAGGTCGGCCAGCTCCTTTCTCCCCTCCTCCACCAGCCAGCGGGCGAGTTTCGCCACCCTATCGACCTTGTCCGCCACGGTGCCGAGCTTCTCGTGGAACACGATCCGGTCGAGCTTCGCCGCCTGATCCGCCAGCGGCACCTTCAAATCCTGCTCATAGAAGAAGCGCGCGTCGGCCAGCCGCGCGGCGAGCACCTTGCGGTTGCCCTCCACGATCGCCGCCCCGCCGTCCGCCGCGTCGATGTTGGCGGTGCAGATGAACGCGTTCGCGAGCGCGCCGTCCTGCCCATCCCCGGCGCTTTCCGCGAGCGGGAGGGGAGAGCGGCATACGAAGTATTTCTGGTTCACCCGCGCCGTCAGCCGGATCACCTCGGGCGGTACCGCCAGGAACGCGGGGTCGAAGCGGCCGGGCAGCGGGACCGGCCATTCGGTCAGCCCGGCGTTCTCCGCCACCAGCCCCTCGTCGGCGATCAACTCCAGCCCCGCCTCCGCCGCCAGTTCGGCGGCGCGATCGCGTATCAGCGCCTCGCGCTCGGCGGGGTCGATCATCACATGGCAGGCGCGCAGCTTGGCGGCGTAATCCCCCGCCGAGCCGATCGTGATCGGGCCGGGATGGTGGAAGCGGTGCCCGAGCGTCGTCGCGGAGCTCGTGATGCCGGCGATCTCGACCGACACGATCTCGTCCCCCAGCAGCGCGACGATGCCATGCAGCGGGCGGACCCAGCGCAACGACTCCGTCGAGGCGGAGGCCGCGCCCCAACGCATCGACCTGGACCACGGAAACGCCCGGATCACCGCCGGGATCGCTTCCGCCAGCACGTCGACCACCGGCCGGCCGGGCCGCAGGGCGACCGCGAACAGGACGCCGTCGCGCTCGACCAGCTGCTCGCGCGACAGGCCGGTCTTGCGCAGGAAGCCGTCGAGCGCCTGGGCTGGCGCGGTGGCGCGGGGACCCTTGGTCTCCTCGCGCGTGGCGGGGGTCGTCTCGGGCAGCCCGCGCGCGATCAACGCGAGGCGGCGGGGGGTGGCGTAGGTTATCGTCTCCGCCGCAACGAGCCCGGCGCGCGCCAGCTCGGCCGCGAACAGCCGGGCGAGGTCCTCGCGGGCCTTGGCCTGCATGCGCGCCGGGATCTCTTCCGAGCGGAGTTCGAGGAGGAAGTCGGTCATGGCGCTCGCCCCGTCACGCCCACCCGTTGTTCTCCATCCACGCGCCGCACGCGCCCTTCGCCAGGTCGCGGACCCGGCCGATGTACGCCTGCCGCTCGGCGACCGAGATCACGCCGCGCGCCTGGAGCGTGTTGAAGACATGGCTCGCGCGGATCGCCTGCTCATAGGCGGGAATCGGCAGTGGGTCCCCGCCGTCCTTCGGGGCCAGGCAGTTCTCGCACTCGGCGGCGGCCTTGCGGAACTGGTCGAACAGCGTGTCGGTGTCCGCGACCTCGAAGTTCCAGCGGCTCATCTGCCGCTCGTTCTTCAGGAACACGTCGCCGTAGCTCACGCCGGCATCGTTGAATGCGAGATCATACACGTTGTCGACGTCCTGGATGTACATCGCCAGCCGCTCCAGCCCATAGGTCAGCTCGCCCGCCACGGGCCGGCAGTCGAACCCGCCCATCTGCTGGAAATAGGTGAACTGCGTCACCTCCATCCCGTCGCACCACACCTCCCAGCCGAGCCCCCAGGCGCCGAGCGTGGGGCTCTCCCAATCGTCCTCCACGAAACGGATGTCGTGGCGCATGACGTCGACGCCGATCGCCAGCAGGCTGCCGAGGTACAGCTCCTGCAGGTCGGGCGGGCTGGGCTTCAGGATGACCTGATACTGGTAATAGGCGCCGAGCCGGTTGGGGTTCTCGCCGTAGCGCCCGTCGGTCGGCCGGCGGCACGGCTGGACGAAGGCGGCATTCCATGGATCGGGGCCGAGCGCGCGCAGGCTGGTGGCCGGATGGAAGGTGCCTGCCCCCATCTCCATGTCGTACGGCTGGAGGATGACGCAGCCGTACTCGCTCCAGTAATCATGAAGCGTGAGGATCATTCGCTGAAAGGAAAGCGGCCCGGTGGCCTTGTGGGCTGACATCGGCCGCGTCTTGCCGGATGGGGACGGTCTAATCAAGCAAGTGGCGCGGAGCCTGGCGAGCGGCTAGGGCGCGGCATCTCCTGCGAAAGGCCGTTCCGCCGTGTTCCTGTTGCGCCGACTAGCCTTCCTGTTCCTCGCCTGCGCCGCCATGCCCGCCTGCGCGCAACAGCAGGCCGTACCCAAGGTCCAGGATGCCGATCCCGCATTGTGGGTGGTCAAGGATCACGGCACGACCGTCTATCTGTTCGGCACGATCCACGTTCTGAAGCCCGGTCTGACCTGGTTCGACGAGGCGGTGCGCAAGGCGTTCGACGCGTCGGATCAGATCGTGCTGGAACTGGTGCTGCCCGACGCCGCGGCGATGCAGAGGATCGTTGTCGCCAATGCGACGCAGCCCACCGGCCCGACCCTCACCCAGCGATTGCCGCCTGCCCGCCGGAAACAATTTGGCGATGCGCTGGCCGGCCTTGGCATCTCCGCCGATGCCTTTGATCGGGTCAAGCCCTGGTTCGCGGCGACCAACCTGTCGATCCTGCCGCTCATGAAGCTGGGCTATGACCCTGCGAACGGTCCGGAAACGATCATCACCGCGCAGGCGAAGGCGCAGAACAAGCCGGTCGTCGGCCTGGAGACCGCCGAGCAGCAGATCGGCTTTTTCGGTCAGCTGTCCGACAAGGCGCAGATCGGCTTTCTGGATGCGACGCTCGACGAGTTGCCCAAGGTCGGGCCGACGATGTCGACGATGGTGGAAGAATGGGCAAAGGGGCAGCCCGATGCGCTGGCACGCGAGATGAACGACAGCCTGAAGGCTTCGCCCGAGGTGGCAAGAGTGCTGCTGGTCGACCGCAACAAGCGGTGGGCAGGCTGGATCCAGAACCGGCTGAAAACGCCGGGCACCGTTTTCATGGCGGTGGGTGCAGGGCATCTGGCCGGGCCACAGAGCGTGCAACAGCAGTTGGCGAAGCTGGGGATCAGGGCGGTACGGGTAAGCTACTAGGGCCCGCCCTTGTTCATGCCGAGCCTGTCGAGACACTGGCTTTCCTTGAACAGGCGACAGGAAGGCGGTCCTTGGAAAGGCTCGGGATGAGCGGGGCAGGAGTTGCCGGACCTATCCCGCAGTTGCTCCGATCATGATTTTCCGCTATCGGCGCGCGCTTCCGCCAATGGTCATCCCTGAAGGCGTAGGCGGAAACATCAATGTCTTGAAGGATACCGCAATGAGCGACCAGTTGACGCTCGCGGCCGAGACGCGCGAGCGGGTGGGCAAGGGAGCCTCCCGCGCGCTTCGTCGGACAGGTCGCGTGCCCGCCGTTATCTATGGCCAGAACAAGGCTCCGGCCTCGATACACCTTGAGGAAAAGGCGCTCGCACGCGCGCTGGCCACCGGGCATTTCATGACAACGGTCGTCGTCGTCGCCGGCACGCGAACGCTGCCCAAGGATGTGGCGTTCGACCCGGTCACCGATCGGCCCGTCCATGTCGACTTCCTGCGCATCGACGAGCACGCGACCGTCCATGTGGCGGTGCCCGTGGTGTTCACCGGCGAGGAAGACGCGCCCGGCCTCGCCCGCGGTGGCGTGCTCAACATCGTGCGGCACGAGCTGGAGCTGGTCGTCGACGCCGCCGAGATCCCGAGCGAGATCAGCATCTCGCTCGCTGGCAAGGAAGTGGGCGACTCGATCCACATCGGCGACGTGACGCTGCCCGCCGGGGCCGCGCCGGCGACGGCCGACCGCGATTTCACCGTCGCCACGATCGTCGCCCCGTCCGCGCTACGCGCCGAGGGCGCGGACGCCGAGACGCCGGGCGCCGAGCTGGCGGCGATGGACGCCGGGCTGGTTCCGGAGGCGGAGACGCCGACCGAGCAGGCCGACGCCGGCGCGACCGGTGGCGAGGGCCGCTCCGAGTAGGACGCATCCACATGCGGCGCGGATGACAGGGGCAGGTGGGCGGCAACGCCTGCCTGCCCCTTTCCGTTGGTAGGAGAAAGCCATGCAGCTGTGGGTCGGGCTCGGAAATCCGGGGCCGCAATATGCGATGCACCGGCACAATATCGGTTTCATGGCGGTGGATGCGATCGCCGCGAACCACGGGTTCGGCGTGGTGAGGAAGCAGTTTCAGGGCTGGACGCAGGAGGGCCGGATCGGGACCGACCGGTTGCTGCTGCTCAAGCCCGCCACGTTCATGAACGACAGCGGTCGTTCGGTGGCCGAAGCGTTGCGCTTCTACAAGCTGGGCGTGGAGGCGCTGACCGTCTTTCACGACGAGCTCGACCTCACCGCTTTCAAGGTGAGAGTGAAGACCGGGGGCGGCACTGCCGGTCATAACGGCCTGCGCTCGATCGACAGTCATCTCGGCGCCGAGTTCCGGCGGGTCCGGCTGGGCATCGGTCATCCGGGGCACAAGGACAGGGTGACCGGCCATGTGCTGGGCGGGTTCGCGAAGGCGGAGGTCGACGCGTTGGGCGAGATGCTTGGCGCGGTCGGGGCAGAAATCGGCTGGCTGGCGCGGCGCGACGATGCACGCTTCATGAGCGAGGTCGCGCTCCGGCTCCAGACAGCCAAGTAAGGTATTGCGAACTGTTAGCGACTACTTGAGTTTAGATTTGCGAATAGGTCTTAATAGTGATTGGACCGGCAAAGATGTTTCCCGTTGCTTTTGGAACCTGGTGAGTATTACAAGCGTACAGCAAGAGACTTGCGATTTTGCTTTGCTGAAGGGAATGTCTGATGGCTCTCGTAACCGCCGGAACCGCCGCCTGCGCCAAGTGCGCTTATTTCGACGCGGACACGAAAGCCGACCTCGGTCTGTGCCGTTACAACCCGCCAGTCAGTCCCAGCGTGGATGCGGTCGGCGTATGGCCGAAGGTCGAGGCCAATGACTGGTGCGGCCACTTCGAGCCCGTGACTGCCTGATCGACAATACCGACGGAACACAGGTTTCGAGACAGGACGGCATGAAGGCCGGTGCGACGTTTGTCGTGCCGGCCATCTTTTTAGTGTCGGGACTGTAGAGGCTTGCAACCAGTGCGTCGAAACGATCGATGTTGACGTTGTCGACCAGAAGCGTAATGAGAGGCAGTCGCATTAGCAGCGAGGTGCCTTGCGTGTATCAGTTTCTCGATCGCCCGATCGTCGACCTATCCTTGTCGGATCGCTCGTTACTCGCCGCCATGCGGAGCTGGGTTCACGCGCTGACCTTGGGTGGTGATCCAGTTGAAGCTGCCGCCCGCGTGCTTGCCGGTCTGGAGGCGGTCGCGCCCTTCGATCGCGCGATGCGTGCGCTTGATCGTGGTTCGGTCGACCAGCTTACCTTCCAACGTCCCTGCTACTCGCATGTCGACGACGGTGAAGCCGCGGTACTGGCGATCTGGCGGGCGGTACGGTTGGGCGAACATGCGACCGCTCGCGCGACGCTGCGACTGCTGGTCGACGAGGTCGCCGCGGGCGAGGCAGCAAGCGCGATGGCACAGGTCGCAGCATTGCTCGCCAACGCTCCGGTCGGTCGGGACTGAGTATGAGGTGGTGCTCCTACACGATCGGGGTTGCCCGACCTGCCCGGCTCGATCGTACCTTGCGCGAACGGTGAAGGCACATCGATCAGTAACGGCTTTACCTGAAGCAACCGGTCTTGATGCGCCAATATTGAGGTAGCGCGCGGTCGGCGAACAAGCTTTCAGAAATGATAGCCGAACGTCAGCCGCGCGACTTGGCTGAGTTGACCGGCGCCATCAGAGACGCCGGCGCCGCGCAGTCGCGGCGGGCGCGCCAGGGATCCGGCCAGCGTATCGAAACGCCCGAGCATCGCGCCGCCCTCGACCCCCAGCGAGATGCCGCCCTGGACCAGCTTGGTGTAGCCGAACGTCAGCGCCGGCGTCATCCGGCGGCTGGCGCGCGCCAGAATCGTACGCGGGGCATACAACAGGGTGACGTAGCGCATGTCGACGAGCCCTCGCGAGTCGATGCTGGCGGCGCGCCCCGGACCACGGCTGTAGAAGCGGCTGCCTCCCGAGATGTGGAAACCATCGCCGCCGAGCGGGAAATAATCCACCATCGTGCCGCCAAATCCACGGCGCAGGGAGTTGATTTGATCGTCGGCCGCAAGCTGCGGCGTTGGCCTGGCATCGATCAGCGCATGCAGACGATAGTCGGGCTCGGCGGGCGCGCTGGCGGGAGCGGCGATGCTCGCGAACGGGGCCAGCAAGCTGGTCATCGTCGACGCCGATGATGCATCCGCCGCCAGGGCCGGCTGCGCGGTCGTTGTCGCCGCCGTCGCCACCATCGCAAATCCGATCAGTCGCCGCATCGTCGTTTCCACCGCCAAGAGCAACCGGCAGCCAACAGCCTGCCCGAACCGATGACCGCGCCGATCCGAAAAAACCGCAGCGACCACCAGGAACTTTTTTCAGCTCAGCTTGTGTCGGCAGAGCCTGAATCGAAAGTCATCCCATACGTCGATCACTGGCGCCGACGTCGGGCAAGTCGTAGAGGCGGCGCTTTCCCTTCCTTATCAGAACGAGACGCGCATGGGTTTCCGCTGCGGCATCGTCGGCTTGCCGAACGTCGGCAAATCGACGCTCTTCAATGCCCTGACCGAGACGGCCGCCGCGCAGGCCGCCAACTATCCCTTCTGCACGATCGAGCCCAATGTCGGCCAGGTCGCGGTGCCCGACGACCGGCTGGTCGCGCTGGCGGGCATCGCCCGATCGGCCAAGATCGTCGAGACGCAGCTGGGCTTCGTCGATATCGCAGGTCTGGTGCGTGGCGCGAGCAAGGGGGAGGGGCTGGGCAACCAGTTCCTGGGGAACATCCGCGAGGTCGACGCGATCGTCCACGTCCTGCGCTGCTTCGAGGGCGGCGACGTGACCCATGTCGAGGGACGTGTCGATCCGATTGCGGATGCGGAGACGGTCGAGACGGAGCTGATGTTGTCCGACCTCGAAAGCCTGGAGAAGCGCGTACCCAATCTCGCCAAGAAGGCGCAGCAGGGGGACAAGGAGGCGAAGATCGGCGCCGCCGTTCTCGGCCGGGCGCTCGACCTGCTGCGCGAGGGCAAGCCTGCCCGGCTGATGAGGCCCAAGGACGAGGAGGAGGCGCGCGCACTCGCGCAGGCGCAGCTGTTGACGGCCAAGCCGGTGCTGTATGTCTGCAACGTCGACGAGGGCGATACGGCCAATGGCAACGCGCTCTCGGCGCGGGTGTTCGACAAGGCGGCGGCGGAGGGCGCGGAGGCGGTGGTCGTGTCCGCCGCGATCGAGGCGGAGATCGCGACGATGCCGGCGGACGAGCGGGTGGAGTTCCTTGCCGAGCTGGGGCTGGAGGAGACGGGCCTCGCCCGCGTGATCCGCGCCGGCTATCGCCTGCTACGTCTCATCACCTTCTTCACGGTCGGCCCGAAGGAGGCGCGCGCGTGGACGGTGCCGGTGGGCGCCAAGGCTCCGCAGGCGGCGGGCGTGATCCACTCCGACTTCGAGCGCGGCTTCATCCGCGCGGAGACGACCGCGTTCGACGACTATGTCGCGCTGGGCGGCGAGGCGGGCGCGCGCGACGCCGGCAAGCTGCGGCAGGAGGGCAAGGAGTACCTCGTCCACGACGGCGACGTGATGCTGTTCCGCTTCAACGTGTGATCGGTTCCGGCCTGCCTAGAACACGGGCTCCTCGCCCGGCGCCGCCGGAACGTGGATGCCGCATTCCACCTTGTCCCAACCCCGCCAGCGCCCCGCGCGCGGGTCCTCGCCGGCGCGCACCTTGCTGGTGCAGGGCGCGCAGCCGATCGATAGGAAGCCCTGCGCTTCCAGGGGATGACGCGGCAGGTCGTGGTCCGCGAAATAGGCGTCGAGGTCCGCCTTGGACCAGTCGGCGAGCGGGTTGATCTTGAGCTTGCCCTCGTCTGCCTCGAACCGCGGCATCGCGAGGCGCGTGCCGGCCTGATACCCCTTGCGGCCGGAGATCCATGCACCGAACGGCGCCAGCGCACGGCGCAGCGGTTCCACCTTGCGAAGCTCGCAGCAGCCGTCGGGATCGTAGGACCAGCGCAGCCCCTTCTCGTCCTGCAGCCGCAGCAGACGGGGATCGGGGCGATAGACGCGCAGGTCCGTCAGCCCCAGCCGCTCGGCCAGCTCGTCGCGATACGCCAGCGTCTCGCCGAACATCTTCTGCGTGTTGGTGAACACCACCGGCACGTCGCGGTCGATCTGCGCGACCATGTGAAGGAGCACCGCCGACTCGGCGCCGAACGACGAGACCGCGGCAGTGCGCCCGGCCAGTTCACCGGTCAGCAGCTCGGCCAGCATCGCGGGAGCGGGCACGCCGGCAAAACGCGCGTCCATCGCAGCCGCGGTGACGGAGGTGATCGCCGGCTGCATCGCCAGCACGTCGATCAGGCGCGCCGGTTCAGCCATGCCGCAGCTTCCAGACGGGAACGATGTCGTCGGCCGCCGCTTGATAGGGATGCGCGTAACGCGCCAGCGAGCGGGCGAGCACCTCCGCATCGATGGGCGCGTCGGGCGCGAAGCTGTCGAAGCCGCAGCGGCGCATGAAGGGCAGCTGGTCGACCAGCACGTCGCCCGTGGCGCGCAGCTCGCCCGCGTACCCGCCCTCGCGCAGGATGCGCGCGGCCGAATAGCCCCGCCCGTCGCGGAAGCTCGCGAACCCGAACTCCACCAGCGCGAGCCGGCCGAGATGCGGCAACAGCGCGCGCGCATCGTCGCCCGCTTCCAGCCGCACCGCGCCGGCATTGGTCCGGCCGGCGAGGAACGCGTCGAGCGCGACCGCCTGCTCGTCGGACGCGGCATCGTCGCGGAACCGCAGGAGCGTCGGCACGCCGGTCGCGGGAGCGGGCGGCTGCGCGGTCCACTCGCCCTGATCGGGATCGTCGCCGGACAGGCCGACCTGCCTCTCCCCCGAAGGCGGCACGGGAGCGGACGACGGGTCAACCATAGATCGCCTCCTTGAACGCATCCATGCCGACGCGGCGATAGGTATCGAGGAACCGCTCGCCCTCGTCGCGGACCTGGAGATAGCGGTCGGTCACGCGCTCGATCGCGTCGACGACACCGTCCTCCGAGAAGCCGGGGCCGGTGATCCTTCCCAGGCTCACGTCCTGGGCGCCCGACCCGCCGAGCAGCAGCTGGTAGTTCTCGACGCCCTTCCTGTCGACGCCGAGGATGCCGATGTGGCCGGCGTGATGATGGCCGCATGCGTTGATGCAGCCGCTGATCTTCAGCTTCAGCTCGCCCAGGTCGCGCTGGCGGACGGGGTCGGCGAAGCGGGCGCCGATCTTCTGCGCGAGCGGGATCGAGCGCGCGTTGGCGAGGCTGCAATAGTCGAGGCCGGGGCAGGCGATGATGTCGCTGATGAGGTCGACGTTCGCCGCCGCCAGTCCCGCGTCGCGCAGGGCCGTCCAAAGGTCGCAAAGGTCGCCCACGCGGACATGGGGGAGGACGAGGTTCTGACTATGCGTCACGCGCAACTCGTCATGGCCCAGACGTTGCGCCAGATCAGCTATCAGGTCCATCTGGTCAGCCGTGGCGTCGCCGGGGATACCGCCGGGCGGCTTCAGGCTGATCGTCACGATCGCATGGCCGGGCTGCTTGTGCGGGTGGACGTTCCGGTCGAGCCAGGCCGCGAAATCGGGATTGGACCGGTCCGGCCCGGCATCGCCGGCCGCGCCGTCGGCAAAGGCGGGCGGCGCGAACATGGCGGTGATGCGCGCGAGTTCGGCGGCGGGCGGGTCGATGCCCAGCGCCTTCACCGCCACGAACTCCGCCTCCACCGCCGCGCGATAGGCGTCGATGCCGAGTTCGTGGACCAGGATCTTGATCCGCGCCTTGTAGATGTTGTCGCGCCGGCCGTGGCGGTTGTAGACGCGCAGCGCCGCCTCGAGATAGCTCATCAGGTCGTCGGCGCCGACGAAGTCGCGCAGCTCCGGCCCGATCATCGGCGTGCGGCCCATGCCGCCGCCCACGAACACCCGCGCGCCCAGCACGGGTCGCCCGGCCTCGTCGGGCCGCATGACGAGCTGGATGCCGATGTCGTGCAGCCGCATCGCCGCGCGGTCCTCGTCCGCCGCGATCACCGCGATCTTGAACTTGCGCGGCAGATAGCTGAACTCCGGGTGGAAGGTCGACCATTGCCGGATCAGCTCGGCCCAGGGCCGCGGGTCCGCCACCTCGTCCGCCGCCGCGCCCGCGAACTGATCCGACGAGATGTTGCGGATGCAGTTGCCGCTCGTCTGGATCGCATGCATCTGCGTCGTCGCCAGATCGGCGAGGATGTCGGGCGTGTCCTCCAGTTTGATCCAGTTGAACTGGATGTTCTGGCGGGTGGTGAAATGGCCGTAGCCGCGATCATAGGTGCGCGCGATATGCGCCAGCATCCGCATCTGGCGCGAGTCGAGCGTGCCATAGGGCACCGCGATGCGCAGCATGTAGGCGTGCAGCTGGAGGTACAGCCCGTTCATCAGCCTGAGCGGCTTGAACTGGTCCTCGGTCAGCTCGCCCGACAGCCGGCGGCGTACCTGGTCGCGGAACTCGTCGACGCGGTCGTCGACGATCGTCTGGTCGTACTGGTCGTATCGGTACATCAGCGCCTCGCCATCCCGGCGAACGCCAGGGTCTCGTGCCGTGAGCGCACGTCGGGTTCAAGGAGGCCCCGGCGTCCGCCGAAGTGACGGCGCGGGGCGTGGACGAGGCAGGTCATGCGACCGCCGCCAGCGCCGCCGCGTCGCCGGGCCTGAGCGTCAGGTCCGGGCGGACGGTGGGGCCGAGCGCGCGGATCCGGTCCTTGATGTGCGCGGGGCGCGGACCGGCCGGCGTGGCCGTCGCGTCGATCAGATAGGGGCCGTTGACGCGGCGCGCGTGTTCCTCCGACCGGGCGACGTCCTCGCCGCCCGCGGCCGTGTCCGCCGCGTCCTCCACCCGGCGCGACCAGCCCGTGCCGGTCCACCAGATGACGTCGCCCGTCGGCAGGTCGTTTCCGGTCAGCAGCTTCATTGCGCCTCCTCATGCCCCGTCGGCGCGGCGCGCGGCCTCGTCGCGGGAGCGCGACGGCGTTGGCCCGAGATGGTCCGCGCCGCTTCGGGGAACAAGTGATCGTAACCTTTACGCGGGGGAAGCGAAAGTTTGGCCCTGCGACCGGATCAATGGCGCCGGCGCGGACCCGCCTATCCGTCCCGCAGCCCGATGCCCATCATCGCGCGCGCCGCCTCCGCCTCCATCGACACCACCGGATAGGCGCAGCGGTCGGCGGCGTACCAGCCGCCCGGCCGGTGGTTGCCCGACCAGCCGGTGCCGCCCGACGGCGCGCCGGGGCCGGCGCCGTGACTCGGCCGGTTCCAGTTGACGATGCCGGCGCGCGTGCCCGCCCAGAACCGGTCGTACAGCGCCGGCGTCTGTCCCAGCAGCGTCGCCGACAGGCCGAAGCGGGTGGCGTTCACCGCCGCGATGCCCTCCTCGAAGCTCGCGACGCGCTGCACCTGAAGCACCGGGCCGAACAGGGCGGCGTCCACCCGATCGGACACGCCGGTCACGTCGATGATCGCCGGCGTCAGGAAAGGCCGGTCGGGATCGGGCCGGCCGAGGTGGCGGATCGCGCGCCCGCCGCGCAGGATCAGGTCCAGGAACCTGTCGATCAGGCCGTCGGCCGCCTCGTCGTCCGCCACCGGCCCCATGAACGGCGCGGGATCGTCGTGCGGCGCGCCGACGATCAGCCGGTCCGACAGGCGCGCGACCTGGTCGAACAGCGCGTCGGCGATCGCGTCGTCCACCACCAGCCGGCCGGCGGCGGTGCACCGCTGGCCCGCCGAGGCGAAGGCGGACTGGACGACGATCGCCGCCGCCGCCGCGAGGTCGGGCGTGTCCCAGGCGAGGATCGCGTTGTTGCCGCCCATCTCCAGCGCCAGCAGCCGGTCCGGCCGCTCGGCGCCGGCGCGGTGGAGCGCGGCGCCGGTGCGCGCCGATCCGGTGAAGAACAGCCCGTCGACATCCGCGCTAGCGGCCAGTGCGCGTCCCTCCGCCGGGCCGCCGATCGCCAGCCGCACGCTCGCCTCCGGGACGCCGGCGGCGAGCAGGCATTCGACGAGGAAGACCGCGACCGCCGGCGTCTTCTCCGACGGCTTGAGCACCACCGCATTGCCCGCGATCAGCGCCGGGATCAGGTGGCCGGCGGCGATCTCGACCGGGGTGCAGGCGGGCGCGATCACGCCGATCACGCCATGCGGCTTGTGGCGCAACGCGGTGCGGCTGCCCATCGGCGAGTCGAGCCGGCGCTGGGCGGTGCGCTCCGCGAAGCCGGAGACGGACGCGTCGACCCGCGCGATGACGCCGTCGATCTCGGCGCGCGCCTCCCACAGCGGCCGGCCGGTCTCGCGCGCCAGCAGGTCGGCGAACGGCTCGTGCCGCTGGCGGACCACGTTGGCGAAGCGGCGCAGCGTCTCGATCCGATAGGGCAGGGCGCGCGC
>NZ_CAHJWW010000056.1 GCF_903643035.1 Sphingomonas bacterium
CGGCGGCCGTGGCCCCCGGCGCGACGGCGGCGAGCGTGGTGGAGACCGTGGTCCCCGTCGCGAGAACGGCAACACCGACGGCCCCGCGCCCGAGTTCGCCCCGGCGTTCCTGACGGGCGATCGCGACTGATCCGACGTCAGTCAGGTGGATATGAGGAAAGGCCCCGGCAGGCGACTGCCGGGGCCTTTATCCATGTGGAACGTCCGACGTGGGTGGACAGCGGATTGGCGGCTGGCGGCGGCCGACGCGAATGAAAGCCGCTTGATTGCCGTTGATAGAAGCGCGCGTCGGCCTAATCTCCACGACTGCGGGTCGATGCCCTTGGTTCCGGATCGACAATCAGGCGTGGTCACAACGGCCTGAAACGACCGTGGGGGACAGCGATAAGCCTTCCCGTGACCGGAAGCGGATCGGCCGCCTACTGCGGGTCGCCATAGCTGCTCGAGGCGGCGGGTGCCGCGCTCGCCCCCGCGCGCCTGGCCGCGATGCGTGAGTCCATGGCGCGCGACTTCGCGAACCCGAACCTGTCGATGGGTGACGTGGCGGCCGGGGTGGGCTTGTCCGAACGGGCCGGGTACCTCGCGTTCGAGGCGGCTGGACTGGGCTTCACGCAGGAACTCCAGACGTTGCGTCTCGACCAGGCGCGCGAGTACCTGCTAGGCAGCAGCCTGCGGGTGATCGACATAGCCTTCGCCGTCGGCTTTTCCGACGCCTCGCACTTCTACCGCCTGTTCCGGAGACGCTTCAAATGCAGTCCGGTAGAAGCCCGCGCGACGCAGGCATGGTCCAGGCTGGGAGCTGCTTGAGGGGGGCGCCCCATGGTCGCTACAGCCGAGCGCCGATCTCGATACCGTAGAAGCGCGGCTCGCCCGCGATGTAGGTCGGGTCGCCGAAGCCGCCACCGGTGTTCCCGGCGTCCAGCAGGTAACGCCTGTTCGTCAGGTTGCGCGCGAAGCCGCCGATCCGGTAGCGCCCGCCGTCGAGCTCCACGCCCGCGCGCACGTTGACCAGCGTGTAGCCGCGCTGGCTGATCGCCTCCGTGTTGGGCAGTTCGAAATACTCCTTGCTCTGATAGGTGGCGGACGGCGTCGCATAGAGTGTCACGCCCGCCGTCAGCGGCAGGCGCAGCGTCACGCCGGCGGACGCGGTGTATCTGGGCTGGAGGCGGAAGCGGTTGCCCGCGTAGATGCCGTTGGCGGCGCCGCTGTCGATCCCGCCGCCCAGGAAGCCGAAGCTGCCGAACACGGACAGCGCGCGGGCGAGCCGGTAGGTCGCGTCGAGCTCCACGCCCGGATTGTGCGCCGCGCCCGCGCTCGCGGTCGTCGTGGTGCCGTTGGCGTTCATCACCGTGACCTGGAAACCGTTGTACGTCTGGTAGAAGGCGGACAGCGTGCCGGTCAGCCCGCCCGCGTTCACCTTGATCCCGGCCTCGTAGTTCCACAGGATCTCGTCCGGCACGACCTGGAGCGCGCCGACCGGCACGGGCGCGGCGGCGGTGCCCGCGTTGGCAGAGGTGAGCTGGACAACCGGCGAGCGGCGGCCTTTGCTGATCGTGGCGTAGAGGTTGACGCCGTCCGTCACCCGGAACAGCGCGTTGAAGCGCGGCAGGATCGCCTGGAAGCTCTTCGTCGCGGTGAACTCCCGCCCATTGGTGCTCACGATGCCCAACAGGCTCGACCGGACGCCGAGGCCAGCCAGCAGCACCGAATTGGGCTGCACCGTCGCATAGCCCGATTTGCGCTGCTCGATCAGCACGCGCGCGCCCGCGGTCAGCTCCAGCCGGGGCGTGGGCAGGTACGTGCCGTCCGCGAATATCGAATAGGTGTCGTTGGTGCCGTAATTGCTGAACGACGAGGCGTAGGGGATCTGCGTCGCCGCGCCGCGCGTCAGGATCGCGGTGGCGCGCGTCGCGGGGATCGTGCCGTTGGGCGCGACGCAGGACGTGCCGGTCGGCAGCCCGGCCCCGGCGAGCGCCGCGCGGATCGGCGCAAAGGCGCTCGACACCGAGCAGTCGAGATACGTGCCCTCCTCCGTCGAGAAGGGCACGTGCTGCACCCCGTTCTCGAAGAAGCCGTTGACCCCGAACGAGGCGCGATACTTCTCGCCGGTGAAGGCGAACCGGTCCTCGTGGCTCCACTGGTCGCCGCGCGCGTCTTCCGCGAACTCGAGATACCAGGCCGGGCCGCCATCCGCGTCGAACACCTCCAGGGCGTTGAAGTGGCGGTATCCGGTGACGCTGGTGAAGGTCGTGCCATGGCCGAGATCGACGTTGACGGTCACGTTGCCGTCGAACACGTCGCGCTTCAGGCCGAGCTTCGCCGCGCCCAGCACCTGCGCGCTATAGGGTGAGCCGGACAGCTCGGCATAGCTGTAGTCGCCGCCGTTGCCCCCGGTGGGCGCGAACACGCGCGAGCGGAACGGCGTGCCCGAGTTGCGCTGCGCGTCCCAAGTGCCGACGAACGCGACGTTCACCCGGTCGCTCGGCCGCCAGGCGAGCGTGCCGCGCGCCCCGCGCTGGTCCTGCGCATAGAGGTCGTCCTGGTCGATCCTGCCCGCGTTCTGGTTGGGCACGGCCGGGTCGCCGGCGATGTTGCGCACATAGCCGTCGTGGCGCTTGTAGGCGAAGGCCAGCCGCGCGGCGAGCGTGTCGTTGCCGACGTTGAGATGGCCCGACACCTGCGCGCGGTTATAGTTGCCGTAGCTGCCGTCGATCGCGGCGGACGTGCCGGCCCGCGCGGGCGCGGAGATGATCGACACCGCGCCGACCTCCGCCGCCGTGCCGAACAGCGTCGCCTGTGGCCCCTTCACCACCTCGATCCGCTCGACGTCGTAGATGTCCTGATAGGCGCCGCGCGAGCGCGAGATGTCGACGCCATTGTAATAGAGCGTGACGCGCGCGCCCTGCTGCGCCGACCCGCTGTCGGATGTGACGCCGCGGATCACGAAACCGGGATTGTTGTCGCTCTGCTCCTGGATGCGAAGCCCGGGCACATAGAGCGCCGCCTCCGACAGCGAGTTGACGCCCAGTTCGGCGAGCCGCTGGCCCGTCAGCGCGGTGATGGTGACGGGCACGTCGATCAGCCGCTGCTCGCGCTTCTGCGCCGTCACGACGACATCGCCCGCCAGGCCGGCACCGCTGTCCTGATCCGTGCTCGCGGACGGGTCGACGCCTGCCTGTCCCACGGCAGGGGAAGCGGGCCGGGCAGGTGGCTGCGCCGCCGCCTGCGCCAGTGCGGCGCCCGAGGTGCCGCATGCAAGCACCACGATCGTGCTGCGGATAAGTCCGTTCATGTTTCGTCCCCCCGGTTTCCATGGTGCCTAACGCGACCGTGTGACGGTGGGGCGTCACCGCGGTGACGCGGGCGTGACAGGTCGCCGAAACGTCACGACGATGACGCGGAAGTGTCGTCAGCGCCGGCTAGGACGGGCGGCGAAGGAGACTTGCATGACCATCAGCAGACGCGACGCGCTCACCGGCCTCGGCATCGGTGCCGGCCTCGCCGCCGCGCCCGCACTGGGCGCGCGATCGGTCGCGGATGCCCGCTTTCTGCATGGCGTGGCGAGCGGCGATCCTGCAGCGACCGGCGTGGTGCTGTGGACCCGGGCGACGCCGGAGGGTGCCGAGGCGGGCGACGTACCGCTGCGCTGGCACGTGGCGTCGTCACCGGACGGACAGCCGCTCCGGTCCGGCGGCGTCGCGGCCCGCGCCGCGCGCGACCATACGGCAAAGGCGGAGGCGGGCGGCCTCGCACCGGGCAGCGACTATTGGTTCTGGTTCGAGACGGCGCGCGGCACCCGGTCGCCCGTCGGTCGCTTTCGCACGCTTCCGGTCGGCGCGGTGGATCGGGTCGTGCTCGCGGCCGTGTCGTGCCAGCTCTACACGGGCGGGCTTTTCAACGCCTATGACGCCATCGCGCGCGCCGAGCGGATCGACGCGGTGCTGCATCTGGGCGACTATATCTACGAATACGGCATGACCGGCTATGGCAGCGAGATCGGCCGCAGGATCGGTCGCGCGGTGGAACCCGAGTACGACACCGTCACCCTCGCCGACTACCGGATGCGGCACGCGCAGGTGAAGCGCGATCCCGACATGCAGGCGGCGCACGCGCGCGCCGCGTTCATCTGCGTGTGGGACGACCACGAAGTCGCCAACGACGACTGGATCGGCGGCGCGGAAAATCATAACCCGGCCACCGAGGGCGATTGGGGCGCGCGCAAGGCGGCGGCGATGCAGGCCTATTTCGAATGGATGCCGATACGCGATCCGGTGCCCGGCCGGCCCTGGGCGGCGATCTATCGCTCGTTCGAGTTCGGCGACCTCGCCAGCCTGGTGATGCTGGAAAGCCGGCTGCTCGCGCGCTCCAGGCAGGTGGCCGCGAAGGGGGAGGCGCCCGATCCGTCCGAATACGCCTCGATGATGGCCGAACGCGCGCGGCCCGATCGCGAACTGCTCGGCCCCGACCAGCTTGCCTGGGTGGAAGGCCGGCTGGCGGCGTCCGTGAAGGCGGGCAAGCCGTGGCAGATCCTGGGCAACCAGGTGGTGATGGCGCGCGTCGCCGGTCCCGACCTCGAACGACAGATGGGTCCCGCTCGATATGCGGCGGTGATGGCGAAGCTGCCGGACGTCTGGAGGCCGCGGGTAGCGGCGCTGACGGCGTCATACCGCGCAGGCCTGCCGTTCAACTTCGACGACTGGGACGGGTATCCCGCGGCGCGCGAGCGGCTGTACGCGGCGTTCACCCGCGCCGGTTCCCATCCGCTGGTGCTGTCGGGCGACAGCCACGCGACCTGGGCGAACGATCTGGCCGACGACACCGGCCGGCTGGTCGCGACCGAGTTCGGCGTCACGGCGGTGACCAGCCCCTCCTACGGATCGCTGCTGCCCGGCCTTGGGCGTTACATCGCGGAGGCAAACGAGGAGGTCGCGTTCTGCGACCAGGATCTCAAGGGCTATCTCGTGCTGACGCTGACACCGGAGGCGGCGACCGCGGATCTCGTCGGGCTGACGACCGTGCTCGCCAGGCCTTACGAGAAGCGGACGCTGGCGCGGTTCACCTGCGCCGCGGCGCACCCGCGCCAACGGCTGGCCGCGGCTAGGGTCGCCTGAACGCCATGTGAGGGCCGCGCCCTACGGCAGATCGACCCCGCTGACCGCCGCGCAGCGCGCGACAAGTCGGTCCTGCAGGTCCGTGCGGCCTGCGGCGGGGTGCAGCCTGGCCGGGCGCCGATGGAAGAAGTATCCGCCCGTGACGCGGGCGCCGGTGTCGTCGCTCGTTGCCAGCCAAGCCTGCGTCACCGCGCCCGCTGCCAGATCGCCGGTGGCGCCCGGTCCGCCCATGCGCGTCGGCACCCAGCCCGGTTCGACGGCATTGGACAGCGTGCCGGACCAGAGCCGCGCGACCGCCATCGCGAGCAGCGCGTCCTGGAACTTGGTGTCGGAATAGGCGCGGGTGCCGTGCCAGGGCCGGTGCGCCCACTGCAGGTCGTCGAGATTACCGTCGACGCGCCGGTGGAGTTCGGAGCTGAGATACACCAGCCGCGCCGGTCGGGTCATCAGCGCGGTCAGCACATAGGGCGCCAGCACGTTGACGGCCCATAGCTGCGACAGGCCGTCGGCCGTCTCGATCCGCCGCTTCTCGCGATAGCCGATCGCGACGTTGTGGATGACGGCGTCGAAACGACCGAGCTCGTTGGCCTGATTGGCGAGCTCGCGCATGCTCGCCACGGTCGACACGTCCGCGACCAACACGTTCGCCGCTGCCGGGAGAACACGATGCACATCATCCGCCCGGGCCTGATTGCGGGCGTGCAGCATCACTTCATGTCCCTGTACCGCCAGCAACCTCCCGGCTGCGAGCCCGAGACCCTGCGACGAGCCGGTGATGAAGACCTTCGCCACGCGCCCCACTCCCTGCCTAGCCGATCGATATATCAGTGACAGCGATCACCATGCCCGACATGTAGCTGTCTTCCGCCGCGGCGAGCGGCATACAAGGCAGTGCGAGTTCGACCGGCTGCCCCGCACGGCCGAGCGGAGTACCCTGTCCGAGCGTGTCCAGCTCGTTAGGCGACTTGCGATCGGCTGGATCGGCGTCCGGATCGTCGGTCATGCTGGTCCTGTCCATGCATCCCGAGAACAACGGCCCGCAACCGCTGACGTGCCATCACCTGGAGCTTCGGCCGCAACCGAGGTTTCTCCCACGATCAGATCAGGCCTGTCAGGTCGGGCGGTCGGCGCAGGCGGTGAGCCCGAGATGAACTCCTGCCGGTCAGCGATAGCCTGCCGCTTGCAGCTCGAACAGCTCCGCGTAGCGGCCGCCGGCCGCGAGCAGATCGGCATGGGCGCCCGAGGCTTCCACCCGCCCGTCGCCGAGCACCAGGATGCGGTCGGCCATGCGCACGCTGGAGAAGCGGTGCGAGATCAGGACCGCCGATCGCCCCGCACTCAGTTCGCGGAACCGCTGGAACACCTCGTACTCCGCTCGCGCATCGAGCGCCGCGGTGGGCTCGTCGAGGATCAGCACCTCGGCGTCGCGCATATAGGCGCGCGCGATCGCCAGCTTCTGCCACTCGCCGCCCGACAGGTCGACGCCGTTCCGGAACCGCTTGCCGATCATCTGGTCGTAGCCGTCCGGCAGCTTCGCCACCACGCCATCGGCGAGCGCGGCGGAGGCGGCCGCCTCGATCCGCTCGCGATCGTCCCGCGCCCCGATGCGACCGACCGCGATGTTGTCGGCGGCGGGCAGGTTGTAGCGCACGAAGTCCTGGAAGATCACGCCGATCGCGGCGCGCAGGGCGTCGAGGTCGTAGTCGCGCAGGTCGCGCCCGTCGAGCAGCACCCGACCCTCGACGGGATCGTAGAGCCGGGCGAGCAGCTTGACGAGCGTGGTCTTGCCCGCGCCGTTCTCGCCGACCAGCGCCAGCACCTCGCCCGGTGCCAATGTGAAGGACAGGTGGCGCACCGCCCAGCGCCCCGCGCCCGGGTAGCGGAACCCCACGTCCTCGAACACGAAACCCTGCCGCACGGGATGCGGGAACGGCAGCGCGCCCGCCGGCGAGCGGATGCCAGGCTCCGTGCGGAGGAACGAGAACAGGTCGTCGATGTAGAGCGCCTGGCCGGCCGTCGACGAGAAGCCGGTCAGCAGCCCCTCCAGCAGCCCGCGCAGCCGCAGGAACGAGGCGGCGAGGAAGGTCAGGTCGCCGATCGACAGCGAACCCGTGACCGCGCGCCAGGCGATGTAGCCATAGGCCGCATAATAGGCGACCGTGCCCAGCGCGGCAAAACCGGAGCCCCAGACAGCCCGGCGCAGCGCGAGCCGGCGGCTGGCGTCGTAGGTGTCGCGCGAGATCGTGCGGTAGCGATCGATCAGGAACGGGCCGAGACCGAAGATCTTGACCTCCTTGGCCGTGTCCGCGCTCGCGGCGACCTGGCGGACATAGTCGAGCTCGCGTCGCTGGGGCGTGCGGACGTGACTGAGCGCGTAGCTCAGCGCGTTGAAGTGCGCCTCGCCCAGGAACGACGGCACCAGCGCGACCGCCAGCAGCGCCATCAGCCAGGGCGCGTAGACGACGAGGCCTGCGGCGAAGCTCGCCACCGTGACGATGTCCTGCGCCTGCCCGAACAGCTGTCCCATCAGCGACATGCGCCCGCTCGCCTGCATCCGCGCGCGGTCCATCCGGTCCTGGAAGGCCGCGTCCTCGAAGTCGGCGAGGTCGAGCGTCGTGGCGTGCTCCATGAGGCGGACGCTGGCGTCGTTGCTGACCCGATCCGACAGCAGGCCGTCGACCAGCGACACCAGCCGGCCGAGCAGGTCGGCGGCGACCGCCAGCGCGAACTCGGCCAGCAGCAGCGCCTCCAGCCGGCGGAGCAGCCCCGAGCCGAGCCACGCCGCAGGGGTCGCCGGGTGGACCGCGAGGTGGGTCAGCCGGACGACCTCGTCGATGATGAGCTTGCCCACGAACAGCGTCGCCACCGGCAGCAGCGCCCGTACCAGCCGCACGGCGAGCGTGGTCGCGGTGAGCGGCCGGCTGGTGCGCCACACCATCGCGAGGAACGGCGGCAGGTTGCGCAGCGCGCCCAGCCGCTCGCGCCAGGTGGTAGGCCGGGCCGGCACGCCGCCGCGACCGGGTCTGGCGGCGACCGCCATCTATCGTCCGCCTGACGGCGACGGATCCGAACTCCGACAGGTCGAGGCCGGCCAAGGGGAAACCATCCGCATGCCATCGGCACTACCCGGCTCCGGCAGGAGCACGTAACGATTTCGCGCGGGCGCGGGCATCAGACAGGCTGAAGCCGAAGCAGCCCGATCAGCGTTGCTTCCTGGTCGCCGTCACGATGGGTTCGGGAGCCTTGTCCGCGACCCGATCGACAAATCCGCAAACGTCGGGATTGGCAAGCAGGGCCTCCACATTCGTCCCATGCCGCCGCAGTTCGAAACTGGCGATCCGACTTCCCGAGCTCGCGCGGGGCCTGCGTGGCGGTACGTCAGCCCTGATAACGCAGCGTGTTCGCAAACCCATCGTTCGCCTTGGTCATCTTGGCGACCTTTCTAAGATTGGCTCGAACGTATCGATCGAAGCGCCGGTCATCATGGATGCCCGTGATCTCGTACTCGTCCTGAGCGAGCAGCCCCTTGAGCTGCGCGGCGAATGCCACCCGATCATCGGCGCGTCCAGCGGTTTTCAGGATCCGGCAGACCCATTCTTCCGCGGCTGCCTTGTCGTAGTCGTCCCGCGCCTCATACCCGCACTTGTCCGCCGCGGCCTGTTCAAACCTCGCAGCCTCGAAACGACGGTCCAGCCAATTGCGGACGACCTCGCCGTCCCACACGTCCGACGAACTACCCATGATGCCTTTCATCCTTGATGTGAAGATACCTAGCTGAATGCTGCCAGTCTGCACATGGCCGGGGAGGCTGCACTCGAAATCCGAATGAGTGCCCCGTTCCAGAAAGCTGAAAAGACGGTGTAGATGGCTGCCTGTGGGTCCGAGCCGCCGCGGAGCTGAAGGCCGCAAGTTGTCACTGCACAGATCCGTTCATGCGGGACCGGGATCACCTGCGCGACCGGGAGCCGCCACACGCAATCTCCGCTCGCGCGACGCGCGGCGGCGTCGACATGCACGAGCTGCTGCTGGCCGCGCAGTCCCCCGCGGTCATGTGCGCTGTTCGCCACCAGCCTCGCCATGATAGTGGGGTCGATAGCCGCCCGGTCTTCCCGTTTCGGGCTCGCATTTGCGGCTAGTTCATGAGGTATGCAACGCCATGCAGGACAGGGCCACAGCCACATCTTCTGCGACGAGTCCCAATCAGACCTCTTTCACACCCACGTACGACGACGTGCTCGCCGCCAATCGCCTGCTGTATCGCCCAACGCGCGGACGGTTGATCCTCTATGGCTTCGTGATGGTCATCGGCGTGCTCAATCTTCTGATGAGCCTGATCCTGCCGCCCGGCGAGCGTTCGCCGCAGATCGGGGGCGGCGTCGCGCTGATCGTCGCCCCGGCCGTGTGGCGCGTCGTGCTGTCGATCTTGATCCTGCCCCACTACTCCCGCCGCTACTACAATCAGGCGGCGATCCTGCGGCAACCGTTCACCGTGTCATGGGACGAGGCGGGACTGGACAGCCGGACGCCGCGATCGACGTCCACAACGCCATGGGACGCCTATGTCGGACGCCGTGAAGACCCGTCCGCCATGCTGTTCTTGCAGACGGACGCGCTGTTTCAGTTCCTGCCCAAACATGCCCTGACTGCCGAGCAGATCGTCCACCTGCGTGACCTGGCCGCGGCGGTTCCCGAGCGGCGTTACGCGTCTTTCCGCTCATCGCGGCGCGGTGGCGCGTGACGATCGGGCGAGCCAGCGGCCCTGGACCGATCCGGGGCTCGCCCGCGCGACCAGGGGAAGCTGGGCCAAGGCCGACCGATGTCGGTCGCGATGCGATCCGCAGGCCGACTCCAGTGGCACCCGTCGGCTGCCGCATGGCGCTTGGTCTGATCCGGTCGGCGACCGTCGCATGCTTCCGCGGCGACGTATCGCTGGGTCGCGGTGTACAGCCCGTCTTGCCGACGTGCGACGGCTGGATGGCACGCGGCTAGCGAGCACTGCGCTGCTACCCGCCGACTGTGACCTCGGCGGGCGACCGGGAACAATGACAGTACCAGGAGGGCGAAGATACTCGACGTTAAAGACGTGACGTGGCTCGCGCCAGTGATCCCGGTGCCGGTCATCGATTAGATTGAGGACGCGATGCCGGTCGCGACGGCGCTGATGGCGGAGGCGCGGAACCGGACGCCGGCGGCGGAGCGGGTCAAGGTGTCGCAGTCCTGGGTGTCGCTACACCGATCGACCGACCCCGCGTTCCGGACCGGGATGGAGGCGGCGGCGGCCGAGGCCAAGGCGCGTTTGGACGAGGCAGCAGGCGTGCGGCCGGCGCGGGCAGGACGGCGAAGAGCTGGCGGTCCGGGGCAGCAACGGGCGGTGAAATTAGGTCGCGCAGGCGCGGCTGCGGCAGTGGACGCCGTGCGTCGAGGCACGGTTCCTGAGCGCGCTGCGCGGGATGTGCAACGTAAAGGCGGCGTGCGCGGAGGTGGGGCTGACCCAGCAATCCGCCTATGGCCACCGCAAGCGATGGGCCGGGTTCGCGTGCGCCTGGGACGCTGCGATCAAGGACGGGTACGACCAGCTTTCAATGGTGCTCATCGCCTCGTCGGGCGCAATGCTGGGCGACGCCGCCTTCGTGCCCGATCCCGCGATCGGGCCGATCACGGACGATCAGACGATCCAGTCGCTATGGCTGCACCGGCCGCGCGTGTGCGGCATCGGGCGACCGCCGGGGCGTGTGCCGCACGAGCGACGATGGAAGAGGTGCGCAAGGTCGTCCTGCGCCAGATCGCAATCTTTTGGCGGTCGGGACGGGCCGGGCGGCGGACGTCGAAGGCGGACGGCGCCGGGCATCGGTCCTGACGGACAGGAAAGCCGCGCCGTAACGCCGGACGTGCCGGGCGAGGCGCCCGGCCCGCCTCTTGCGAGCAAACACGCGCGTTGGGGAGCTTCTGTTGCCCGGTGCCCCCCGAACCGCTGGATTCCCTTCTGTTGCCCGGTGGGTCCGACCGCGCTTTCTTGGTGTAACTTCAGGCCGCGAGGCCCTCAGTTACGCCGCGATCGCGAGTGCTTCGTTGTCGTTGGCACTTATGTAATGGGCCGTCGCGGTGGTCCCATTCCGAGCGAAACACTGCGCCTTTCAATACACGTCGATCCTGGTTCGGCCCCATCAGCTGATCCGCCCGGTGGCACGATCCCGCGCCGCCCAGCGGATCAAATGGTGGAGCCGCCGGGTACTGCCCCCGGGTCCGCTGCATCTATTTCACGCCGCGATTTATCGCCATAGCCGGGCGAACCCGGCACCGCGGGATATAGTCGATCGCGCCGCCGCTGCAACAATGATCCTCGCGCGTCCGCCACGGCCTTTCGCCGGCCACAAATGCCGTGCAACGACCAAGCCATGCTGACCCAGCGTTCCCGCTACGCGTTGCGCGCGATGCTATACCTCGCCGAGGCGCCCGCGGGCGCGGCGCCGATCCCGATGACGCGGATCGCGGCGGAGGCGACGGTGCCGCGCAAGTTCCTGGAGCTGATCCTCGCCGACCTGCGCGCGGCGGGGCTGATCGCGTCGACGCGGGGCAAGATGGGCGGCTATCGCCTCGCGCGGCCCACTCACCTGATCTCGCTGGGCGACGTGATCCGCGTGATCGAGGGGCCGCTGGCGCTGGTGCCCTGCGTCAGCCGCACCGCCTATCGCCGCTGCGCCGACTGTCGCAGCGAGGCTGATTGCGCGATCCGCCACGCGATGATGCGCGTGCGCGACGAGACCGCGCGCATCCTTGACGGCACCAGCCTGGCGGACGCGGCGATACGGGAACTGGCGGCGGCGTAGGGTTCGATCCGCTCACGCGGATGCGGCGCCGGGCCGGCCCGGTCTACAGACTCCGCGCCTTCAGCTCGTCCCTGATCTCGCGGAGCAGCGCGACCTCGGTCGGCTCGGGCGCGGCGACGGCGGCGGTCTTGTTCTTCTCGATCTCGAACAGCGTGGTCGCGCGGTTGACCGAGCGGACGATCATGAAGATGATGAAAGCGATGATGATGAAGTTCACGAGCTGCGTGATGAACTCGCCATAGCCAAGCAACGGAACGCCCGCCTTCTTGAGCGCGGCATAGTCGTCCAGGGAGCCGCGGTAGCTTGCCGGCACGTTACCCATCTTCACGAAATAGCCCGAGAAGTCGAGCCCGCCGAAGATCTTGCCGATGATCGGCATCAGCACGTCGTCGGTCAGCGAGGTGACGATCCTGCCGAACGCCGCGCCGATGATGACCGCGACCGCGAGGTCGAGCACGTTGCCGCGTGCGATGAACGACCGGAACTCCTTCAGCATCCGCCTGTCCCCCATGAGTGCCGGACGAGGCTAACGCGACTATTGCCCGTCGCCAAGTGGCGCGATGCGCCTTATGGACGCGGGGCAGCTAGAAGGATGTCGACGATGAGGTTTCGCCCGGGTCTTGCGATCGCAGCCGCCGCCGCGCTGAGCGCGTGCGGCATCAACTCGGTCCCGACCGCGCAGGAGGCCGCCAAGGCGCGCTGGGCGAACGTGCAGAACGAGTACCAGCGTCGCGCGGACCTGATCCCCAACCTCGTCTCCACGGTGAAGGCGGCGGGCGCGCAGGAAAAGGCGATACTGGTCGAGGTGACGCAGGCGCGCGCGCAGGCCAACACCGTTCACCTGACCGGCGACGACCTGACCGATCCTGCAAAGGTGCAGCGGTTCGAGACGGTGCAGGCCGGCATCGGCACCTCGCTCCAGCGGTTGCAGGAAGCGTATCCCGAGCTGAAGAGCCAGGGCAACTACACCACGCTGATGAGCCAGCTCGAAGGGACGGAGAACCGCATCGTGATCGCCCGGCGCGACTATAACGACGCGGTGCAGAGCTACAACACGCGCATCCGCACCTTCCCCGACGCGGTGGGGGCGAAGATCGTCTATGGCGCCAAGGAGATGGTGCCGTTCGAGGCGACGACGAAGAACGCCGACGTCGCGCCCACCGTCAACTTCGGGAACGCGAGCTGACCGCGATGGCGCGCGCTGTGCGGGCGCCGGCGGCGGCGCTCCTCGCGCCGCTGGCCGGGGCGG
>NZ_CAHJWW010000057.1 GCF_903643035.1 Sphingomonas bacterium
GCCGACGGCGTCGAGGATTGGTTGCGCATGGCCAAGGACGAGGTCGCGCGCCGCCTGATAGCGCGTCTGGCAGAGGCCCTGGCATGATCGAACTGCAGTTGAAGCGCCTGCCGCACGGCGCAGGCCTCCCCGCCCCCGTCTATGCCACCGCCGGCGCGGCGGGGATGGACGTCGTGGCGGCGGAGGCGGTGGTGATCCCGCCCGGCGCGCGCCGGGCGGTCGCGACCGGCTTCGCGCTCGCGATTCCCGACGGGTGGGAGGTGCAGGTGCGGCCGCGCTCGGGCCTCGCGCTGCGCTACGGCGTCACCTGCCTCAACACGCCGGGCACGATAGACAGCGATTATCGCGGCGAGGTGAAGGTGATCCTCGTCAACCATGGCGCCGAACCGTTCGCGGTCCAGTGCGGCGAGCGGATCGCCCAACTCGTTCCGGCCCCGGTCCGACGCGCGACGCTGGACGAGGTCGATGCGCTGGACGAGACCGCACGGGGTCTCAACGGCTTCGGATCGACCGGACGATGATCGCCGCCCTGCTTCTTTTCGCCCAAGCCGGAGCGCCCCCCGTCGGCGGAGTTCCCGGGATGCCGCCGGCGGATTGGACCGGCCTGCCCGCGTTGCGCTACGATACCCGGCCCGAAACGGTCGCCGGCCTCGACGAGTTTGTGCGGGGCGAGGTGGCGGCCGGACGTTGCGCCGTTCCCCGCGGCGTCCGGTCGCTGCGGATCGATCTGGCGCTGCTCGTGGCCGCCGCCAAGGTGGTGCGGGTGGTCCCGCGCGCGATCGACTGCGCGACGGTGGAGCAGTTCGCGGCCGGCTTCATGACGCGGATCGCGCGCGACCGCCTCGATCCGACGAGCCCCGATGGCTGGTATCGCGCGACGCTGGACGCGGCGTGGCGGGACTGACCTTCTCGGACGAGGAGCTGACCCGCTACGCCCGCCAGATCGTGCTTCCCGAACTGGGCGGCATGGGACAGGCGCGGCTGGCGCGGGCGGGCGTTGCGGTCGTCGGCGCCGGCGGCATCGGCTCGCCCGCGATACAGTATCTCGCCGCCGCCGGTATCGGCCGGCTGGTCTTGATCGACGACGACCGCGTCGAGATTTCCAATCTCCAGCGCCAGACGATCTTCGCCGCCGCCGATGCGGGAAGGCTCAAGGTCGAGGCGGCGGCGGACGCGGTGGCGCGGCTCAATCCGCATGTCATGGTCGATGCGCGGTCCGTGCGGCTCGATGCGGCCAATGCCGCGGCGCTGCTCGCCGGGGTGGACGCGATCCTCGATGGCAGCGACAGCTTCGCGACGCGGCTCGCGGTATCGGACGCATCGCTGGCGTTGGAGGTCCCGCTGGTCTCCGCCTCCGTTGCTCAGTTCGAGGGGCAACTGGCCGTCTATCGCGGCTGGCGGGCGATGCTGCCCTGCTATCGCTGTCTGGTCGGTACTCCCGCCGACGATCCGGATCGCAGCTGCGCCGCGGCGGGCGTGCTCGGCCCGGTCGCGGGAGTGATGGGCAGCCTAGCGGCGGTCGAGGCGGTTCGCGCGATCGTCCCGTTCGGCGCCGACCCGGCGGGATCGCTGCTGATCGTCGACGCCGGATCGTTCAGGTTCAGGACAATCGCGTTGCGCAAGGACCCGGCCTGTCCATCCTGTCGGGACGGTGGCAATCAACCTGACACACAGGTGCATTGAACCTTATTGCGGCGCAATATAAATCGTCCTGGCGACGATGGTTGATTTCGGTAATCACCGGAGGACTATGACCGTGCCCAGCGACATATCTTTGGCCGTAGTGCCGAACAGACAGGAGCCCGAGGCGGTTTCGACGTTTCGTCCCTCGGCGGTTCCGGCGCCCGTCACCCGCTGGCGACCACGCAGTTCCGTGCTGCGGGTCCGCTCGGTGCTGTACCTGCTCGGCCACGACTGTTTCGCGATCGCGATCAGTTTCGTGGCCGCCGCCGCCGTGCAGCGCGGCGTGTCGTTCCACGACCGCTGGCTGACCACCGCGTCGGCGCTGCTTCCGATCTACGTGCTGATCGCGTTCACGCTGCGGGCCTATGCGCCGGCGATGCTGCAGGATCCGTTTGATGCGATCCGGCGCGGGGGAAAGGCGCTGCTCGCCTCGCTGGGCACCCTGCTGGTGATCGCCTTCTATCTGAAGTCGAGCACGCGATTTTCACGCCTTGAGTTCGCCGAAGCCTCCGCGAGCGCGATCGTCCTGCTGTCGATGGGCCGCTATCTGTTCGTGCGTCACCTGGCGGCGATCGTCGGCGGCAATCCGTTCAGCAGCATCCTGATCCTGGACGGCGACGAGCCGCGACCAACCGGCGACTTCTCCGTGGTGATGACCGCCGAGACCTGTTTCAACCCCGACGAGCAGGACCCGGTGATGTACGATCGCCTCGCCAGGTCGCTCGAAAGCGCGGACCGGGTGGTGATCGCCTGCCCCTGCGACCGACGGGAGGCCTGGACGAGGGCGTTGCGGGGCGCGAACATCCAGGGCGAGATCGCGATCCCCGAGCTTGCCGCGCTGTCGCCCCTGGGGCTCGGACGCGGCGGCACGCCGTCGGTCATCGTCGCGACCGGGCCGCTCAGCCTCATGGACCGCTGCATCAAGCGGTTGTTCGACGTGACGCTCGCGGGCGGCGTGCTGCTCGGCCTCGCGCCGCTGCTGGCCCTGGTCGCCCTGTGGGTGCGGCTCGACAGTCCGGGATCGATCCTGTTCCGCCAGATCCGGATCGGGCGGGGCAACCAGATGTTCAAGGTGCTGAAGTTCCGCAGCATGTACGCGGACGGGTCGGACGGCGCCGGGCATCGCTCCGCCTCCCGGAACGACGACCGGATCACGCGCTGCGGCCGGATCCTCCGCAAGACGAGCATCGACGAACTGCCACAGCTCCTGAACGTGCTGAAGGGCGACATGAGCATCGTCGGACCGCGTCCGCACGCGCTGGGGTCGCGCGCCGCGGACAAGCTCTTCTGGGAAGTCGACCACCGCTATTGGGATCGCCACGCCACCAAGCCCGGCCTGACGGGCCTGGCACAGGTGCGCGGCTTTCGCGGCGCGACGCTGGTGGAGGACGATCTGCGAAACCGCCTCCGGGCCGATCTGGAATATCTGGAGAACTGGTCGATCTGGCGCGACCTGAAGATCATCTTCCTGACGGTGAAGGTCGTGTTCCACAGAAACGCCTTCTGACGGGCCTTCCGGCAGGATGGCCGGCGCGGTTCAGTCGAGCAGGCGCCGGGCGAACGCCCGCACCGCCGGCCCGATGTCGTCCCGCGCCAGCGCCAGCGCGATGTTGGCCTGGACATACCCCGCCTTGTCGCCGCAATCGAACCGCTGACCCGAAAAGGTGCATCCGTGGAACGGCTGGCGGCCGATCAGCCGCGCCATCGCATCGGTCAGCTGGATCTCGCCGCCCGCGCCCGCGCCCTGCCCCTCCAGCACGCCCATGACCTCGGGTTGCAGGATGTAGCGGCCCGGGATCATCAGGTTGGACGGCGCGGTGCCGCGCGCGGGCTTCTCGACCAGTGCCGTCACCTCGACCAGCGCGCCATCCTGCGCACCCGGCGAGATGATGCCGTACTTGTCCGTCTCGCTGTCGGACACCTCCAGCGCACCGATGACGTTGCCGCCGACCCGCTGGTAGGCGGACACCATCTGGGCCATGAAATTGGGGCTGCCGACCATCAGCTCGTCGGGCAGCAGCACCGCGAACGGCTCGTCGCCGACGATCTCGCGCGCGCACCATACCGCATGGCCCAGGCCGAGCGGCTCCTGCTGGCGCACGTACACCGGCGAGCCCGGCTTCTGGCGGATGCCGTCGATCGCCGCCATGCTCTTGCCGCGCGCGCGCATCGTCGCCTCCAGTTCGTAGGAGACGTCGAAATGATCCTCCAGCGCACCCTTGCCCCGGCCCGTGACGAAGATGATCTGCTCGATCCCCGCCGCCAGCGCCTCCTCGACCGCATATTGGATCAGCGGCTTGTCGACGACCGTCAGCATCTCCTTGGGCATCGCCTTGGTGGCGGGCAGGAAACGGGTGCCGAGCCCCGCGACGGGAAACACGGCCTTGCGGACGGGACGGATCGACATCGAACGGTGAACCCTTTTGTTGACCGGCGTTGCTTAGCCAATGGCCGTGTCGTCGCAAGCGACAACGGATCGGGATTGACCCACTCTTAATGACGTCCCGCTAGCGACGGGCCATGCCCGATCCACGCTCCACCGTCCTCGTCGTGTTCGGTACCCGGCCAGAGGCGATCAAGCTGTTCCCCGTCGTCCGCGCGCTGGCGCAAATGCCGGGTCTGCGCGTGCGGACCTGCGTCACCGCGCAGCATCGCGGCCTGCTGGACCAGGTTCTCGGCATCGCGGGCCTGACGCCCGACGTCGACCTCGACCTGATGGAGCCTGGCCAGTCGCTGGACCGGCTGACCGCGCGGCTGCTGACCGGCCTGGGCGAGGTGATGGACGCGGAGCGGCCGGCGCGGGTGATCATCCAGGGCGACACGGCCACCGCGATGGCGGGCGCGCTCGCGGCCTATTACCGGCGCCTGCCGGTCGCGCATGTCGAGGCGGGGCTGCGCTCGGGCGACATCCATCATCCCTGGCCCGAGGAGGTGAACCGCCGCATCATCGCGCCGATCGCCGACCTGCACTTCGCGCCGACCGCGACCGCCGCCGCCGCGCTCGCCCGGGAGAACGTGACGGCGGGCGTCCACGTCACCGGCAACACGGTGATCGACGCGCTGCACTGGACGCAGGGCCGCATCGCCGGGGAACCCGCGCTTGCCGCCGGACTCGACGACGTCGCTGCGCGGTTCGCCGGCAGGCGGGTCATCCTCGTCACCACCCACCGGCGCGAGAACTTCGGCGACGGCATGTCGTCGATCGCGCGCGCCATCGCCCGCATCGCCGACCGGCCGGACGTCGCGGTGCTGTTCCCCGTCCATCCCAATCCCGCCGTCGGCCCGGTGATGGATGCCATCCTCGGCGACCGCCCGAACGTCGCCCGCATGGCGCCGCTCGACTATCCGCACTTCGTCCGTGCGCTGGAGATGTGCCACCTCGCGCTCACCGACTCGGGCGGCGTGCAGGAAGAGGCGCCCGCGCTCGCCAGGCCGGTGCTCGTGATGCGAGAGACGACGGAGCGCCCGGAGGGCGTCGCCGCCGGTACCGCCAGGCTGATCGGCGCGGACGAGGACCGTATCGTTTCCGAAGTCTTCACGCTTCTGGACGACACAGGGGCCTACGCCGCAATGGCCCGCGCCCATAATCCCTATGGCGACGGCCATGCCGCGGCACGCATAGCCGGGGTGATCGCGGATGCTGTCGGACGTTGACCAGAAACCCGCGGCGCTCAGGGTCGCGGTCCTGGGCCTGGGCTATATCGGTCTGCCGACCGCGGCGGTGATCGCGCGGACGGGCGCGAGCGTATTGGGCGTCGACGTGGCGCAGTCGGTCGTCGAGACGATCAATTCGGGCAAGGTCCATATCGAGGAGGTCGACCTCGACGGCCTCGTCTCGGGCGTCGTCACGCGCGGCAACCTTCGCGCCTCGCTGACGATAGAGCCGGCCGACGTGTTCGTGATCGCGGTGCCCACCCCGTTCGGGGACGACCACGCCCCCAACATCGGCTATGTCCTGCGCGCCGCCACGGCGATCGCCACCGTGCTGAAGACGGGCGACACGGTGATCCTTGAATCGACCTCGCCGGTCGGCACCACCGAACAGGTCCGCGACCTACTCGCCAGGCTGCGCCCCGACCTGACGATGCCGGGCCGCACGGCCGGCGGCGAACAGGCCGACATCGCCATCGCCTATTGCCCGGAGCGCGTCCTGCCCGGCCGCATCCTGGTCGAGCTGATCGACAACGACCGGGTGATCGGCGGCATCACGCCGCGCTGCGCCCGGAAGGCGCTGGCCTTTTACCGCCGCTTCGTGCGCGGCGCCTGCGTCGCCACCACCGCCCGCGCGGCGGAGATGACGAAGCTGACCGAAAACGCCTTCCGCGACGTCAACATCGCCTTCGCCAACGAACTCAGCCTGCTCGCCGACACGCTGGGCGTCGACGTGTGGGAGGTGATCCGCCTCGCCAACCGCCACCCGCGCGTCGATATCCTCCAGCCCGGTCCGGGCGTCGGCGGCCATTGCATCGCGGTCGACCCGTGGTTCCTCGTCCATGCCGACCCCGAACGCTCGCCGCTGATCCGCACCGCGCGCCAGGTCAACGACGGCAAGAGCGATCACGTCGTGGCACAGGCCGTCGCGCTGATCGAGGCGGCGCCGCCCGGCACGCCCGTCGCGTGCCTGGGCCTGGCGTTCAAGGCCAACATCGACGACTTCCGCGAAAGCCCGGCGCTCCGGATCGCACAGGCGCTGGCGACGCGCTTTGGCAGCCGGGTCCGGATCGTCGAGCCCTATGCCCCCGCCCTGCCCGCCGCGCTGGCCGCCACGGGCGCGCGGATGATCGACATCGACACCGCGCTCGAGACGTGCCCGGTGATGATCGTGCTGGTCGACCACGACGTGTTCAGGTCGGTGCCGCTTGGGAACCGCGCCGGCAAGCGGGTGCTCGATACCCGCGGCATCTGGCCGGACCAGCCGCGCGAGCCGGCGCGTGCCCATCCGCTGCGGCTGGCGAGCTGATCGCAGGCGGGGTTCCCGACATGGTGTCCCTGCGCGTCGGGCGCTAAGGCCCGCCCATGCTCAGGAAACTGTTCCGGTCGCGTCCTTCCCCTTCCCTGCACGTACCTGCCCGCACCCGCGTCTACGCGGTCGGCGACATCCACGGCCGGCTGGACCTGCTGGAGACGCTGCTGACCGCCATCGATGCCGACGAGGACGCGCGGGGCGCGGCCGACACTGTGCTGATCTTCCTGGGCGACGTCCTGGATCGCGGTCCCGACTCCGCGGCGGTCGTCGACCGGCTCCTGCGGCTCAGCCGCGAGCGCGCCTCCCGCTTCCTGCTCGGCAACCACGAGCAGATGTTCCTCGCCGCGCTGGCGGGGAACCGCCGCTCGCTGCACGGCTTCTGCCGTATGGGCGGTCGCGAGACGGTGCTCAGCTACGGGATCGAGCCCGCCGCCTACGAGCGCATGGACTATGACGAGCTCGGGGCGGCGTTGCTCGCCGCCGTGCCGGCCGCGCATCGCCGGTTCCTCGAAACGTTCGAGGACATGGTCGTTGTCGGCGATTACGCCTTTGTCCATGCCGGCGTCGATCCGCGCGTGCCGCTGGACGCGCAGGAGTGGAGCGAGATGCGGTGGATGCGCGACCCCTTCCTCAACCACCGCGCTCCGCTGGAGAAGATGATCGTCCACGGCCACACCATGACCGAGGCGGTCGAGTGGCGGTCGCACCGGATCGGCATCGACACGGGCGCCTATGCGACGAACGTGCTGACGGCGCTGGGGCTGGAAAGCGCCGACCGCTGGGTGGTGGATACCCGGTAGCGCGCGCGTACCGCCGGCCGGATCGACGTCCTATTGTCCGGGAGCGCCCGGACCGCCCGGAGCCCCCGGGGCGCCCTGCATCCGCTGCTGCATCTGCATCCGCTGTATCTCGACCTTGGATCGGTAGTCCAGCATGTCGAGATCGAACACCAGCACGGAGTTGGCCGGGATGACGACCTTGCCGGACGGATCCTTCTTCTCGTCCTCGCCGTATCCCAGCGACGGCTTGATCCACACGCGGTACTTCGCCCCGCGGGGCATCAGTTTCAGCGCCTCCTCGAACCCCGGCACCGTCGCCTGCTCGCCGAGCGGCGTCGGGAACGGTTGCGCGGAACGATCGAACCGGCTTCCGTCGGTCAGCATGCCGTCATACATGACCAGCGCGACGTCGGCGTCGGTCGGCGGCGCTCCCGTTCCCGGCGTCGACACCTTGTACTGGAGCCCGTCGGCCGTCTCCACGACGCCGTGGACACGACGGTTGCGGGCGAGAAACGCCGTGGCGGGATCGATCGGGGCGGCCCAGGCGAGAGCGGCCGCCAACACGACCGCGGCCGCGACGCCGAGCCACAGCCACAGGACATAGCCACGCTTGACGGGCAGGATCGGAACGGCGGTGACGGTCGACATGGCGAAGATCATCCCTGCCCGCCACGCGGGACGGACGTTATATCATTGGGTCGCCGACCGTCAAATGCAGTCGGGCGGAACGCGCGTCACCGCGCGCCGTCGCGCTCCGCGCGCTTGCGGTCGAGCTTGCGGGCGCGTCGCACGGCGGCCGCACGCTCCCTGGCGCGCTTTTCAGATGGCTTCTCGTAATGCCGGCGCAGCTTCATCTCGCGATACACGCCCTCGCGCTGCAGCTTCTTCTTCAGCGCGCGCAAGGCCTGGTCGACGTTGTTGTCACGAACGATGATCTGCATGGGTGGCCCGGCTCCAGGAACGTGGAAATACGGCATCGAGCCCGTGGCCCGAACCGTCATATGATCGGCCACTATCGCGAGCGGCTCGTCTTGGCAAGGCCGGGACATGGGCGACGCTCGCAGGAAACGATAGGCAGGGCGGGACCGGCCATCTACCACCGTATCGGTGCCGCACGACGAAACTCCGCGCGCCGGCGCCCCGAACGAGCGGTCGCGGGGCGCGGACGACGGCCTCCCCCTGCCGCGCCGTCGCTGGGCAGTCGCCTCCATCTGGCTCGGCGCGATACTGGCGGTGCTCGACAGCTCGATCGCCAACATCGCGTTGCCGACGATCTCGCACGAGCTCGGCGCAACGCCCGCCGCCTCGGTCTGGGTCGTCAACGCCTATCAGATCGCCATCACGATCCTGCTGTTGCCGCTCGCCGCGCTCGGCGACATCCTTGGCTGCAAGCGGGTGTATGCGGCCGGGCTGACAGTGTTCGTCCTATCGTCGATCGGTTGCGCCCTGGCCGGCGACCTGACCTCGCTGGCGCTGGCCCGGTTCGTCCAGGGTTTCGGCGCGGCAGCCATGATGGCGATGAACGGCGCGCTGGTCCGCTTCGCCTACCCCCGGGCGATGCTGGGCCGGGGCGTCGGCTACATCTCCCTGGTGGTCGCCTCCTCGTCGGCGGCCGGGCCGGGCGTCGCGGCGGCGATCCTGGCGGTCGCCAGCTGGCGCTGGCTGTTCGCGATCAACGTGCCCATCGGCCTCGCCGCGCTGGCGATCGGCTGGCGCCATCTGTCGGAGACCGGCCCCGGCGGACGACGGTTCGACTGGCGCTCGGCGCTGCTGTCGATCCTGGCCTTCGGATCGCTGTTCCTCGTCGTGTCCGACATCGCGCAAGGCCAGCTTTCCGCGCGCACCGGGCTCCTGCTCGTGGCCGGCCTCGTCACGGGAACGATCGCGATCCGCGTCGCACGCGGGCAGAAGGATCCGCTCGTCCCGATCGATCTCCTGCGCGTCCCGGTCCTGCGATTGTCCTATGCCACCTCGTCCTGCTCGTTCGCGGCGCAGATGATCGGGCTCGTCGCCCTGCCCTTCTATCTGGAAAGCCGCTTCGGTTACGGTCATGTCGCGACCGGACTGCTGATAACGACGCTACCGCTCGGCGTGGCGGTGGCCGCGCCGCTGGCGGGAAGGCTGGTCGACCGGCATTCGTCCGGACTTCTTGGCGGCGTCGGACTGGCGCTGCTGGCGGCGGGCTATGCCCTGATCGCCGCGCTGGCGGGGCGGACGACGACCGGCTGGCTGATCGTCGGGCTGGCCGCCTGCGGCTTCGGCTTCGGCCTGTTCCAGGCGCCCAACAACCGCACGATGCTGGGCGTCGCGCCCGCGCGGCGCAGCGGGGCCGCTGCCGGCATGCTGGCGACCGCCCGCCTCGTCGGCCAGACGCTCGGCGCGGTGGTGGTCGCGCTGCTGTTCCGGCTGGTCGGGACCGTGTCGGTCGCGCCGTTCCTGCTGGCGGCGGCGCTCGGGATCGTGGCGGCCGGGTTCAGCATCCGCCGGCTGGGGGTGCCGGCCTGAGCGGCGGCGGTCGCGGCGGGACCGGATCGCGCTGCCGACGGTCACCTGCCTCCCTGTCTCTCTGGCCGACCGCTGCGGCTTCGCTGTATGGGGAAGGCGGAAATGCAAGGAACAGCTGAATGAAGACCCGCGCTGCCGTTGCCTTCGAAGCCGGGCGCCCGCTGGAGGTGGTGGAGCTAGACCTGGACGGCCCGCGTGCCGGCGAGGTCATGGTCGAGATCATGGCGACCGGCATCTGCCATACGGACGCGTACACGCTCGACGGGCTGGATTCGGAAGGGCTGTTCCCATCGGTGCTGGGCCATGAGGGCGCGGGCATCGTGCGCGAGGTCGGCGCGGGCGTGACCAGCGTCGCGCCCGGCGACCACGTCATCCCGCTCTACACGCCCGAGTGCCGGCAGTGTAAGTCGTGCCTTTCCGGCAAGACCAACCTGTGCACCGCGATCCGCGCGACGCAAGGGCGGGGGCTGATGCCCGACGGCACCACGCGGTTCAGCTACAAGGGACAGCCGATCTTCCACTACATGGGCTGCTCGACCTTCTCGAACTTCACCGTCTTGCCCGAGATCGCGGTGGCGAAGATCCGCGCGGACGCGCCGTTCAACAGCGCCTGCTACGTCGGCTGCGGCGTCACCACCGGCGTCGGCGCGGTGGTCAACACCGCAAAGGTGCAGGTCGGCGACACGGTGATCGTCTTCGGGCTGGGCGGCATCGGGCTCAACGTGATCCAGGGCGCGCGGCTGGCAGGCGCGGGCATGATCGTCGGCGTCGACATCAACCCGGATCGCGAGGAGTGGGGCATGCGTTTCGGCATGACCCACTTCGTCAACCCGAAGGCGGTGGACGGCGACATCGTCGCGCATCTGGTGACGCTGACCGACGGCGGGGCGGACTACACGTTCGACTGCACGGGCAACACTACCGTCATGCGCCAGGCGCTGGAGGCGTGCCATCGCGGCTGGGGCACCAGCATCATCATCGGCGTGGCGGAGGCCGGCAAGGAGATCGCCACCCGCCCGTTCCAGCTCGTCACCGGCCGCAACTGGCGCGGCACCGCGTTCGGCGGCGCCAAGGGCCGCACCGACGTGCCGAAGATCGTCGACTGGTACATGGCCGGCAAGATCGAGATTGACCCGATGATAACCCACGTCCTGTCGCTCGACGAGATCAACCGCGGCTTCGACCTGATGCATCGGGGCGAAAGCATCCGCAGCGTCGTGGTCTATTGAGCGTGGAGACGGTCTCCACCGCCAGGGCGTTCGGCGGCATCCAGGGCGTCTACCGCCATGCCTCCAGCGCGACCGGCACCGACATGACCTTCTCGGTCTACGTCCCCCCGCACGAGCCGGGCGCACGGCTGCCGGTCGTCTGGTATCTGTCCGGCCTCACCTGCACCCATGCCAACGTCACCGACAAGGGCGAGTATCGCGCCGCCTGCGCCGAGCTGGGGCTGATCTTCGTCGCCCCCGACGCCAGCCCGCGCGGGGACGGTGTCGCCGACGATCCCGCCTGGGACATGGGCCAGGGCGCGGGCTTCTACGTCGATGCCACGCAGGCGCCGTGGTCGCCGCACTTCCGGATGTGGAGCTATGTCACCGACGAGCTGCCGGCGCTGATCGCCGGACAGTTCCCAGCGGACATGACGCGCCAGTCGATCCTTGGGCATTCGATGGGCGGACATGGCGCGCTGACGATCGGGCTGACCTTTCCCGACCGCTATCGCGCCGTTTCCGCCTTCGCGCCGATCGTCGCGCCCGGCCAGGTGCCATGGGGGGTCAAGGCGCTGGGCGGCTATCTCGGCCCCGATCGCGCCCGCTGGCGCCGGCACGATGCGGTGGCGCTGATCGAGGACGGGGCAAGCCTGCCGGCGCTGCTGGTCGATCAGGGCGACGCCGACCCGTTCCTGGCCGAACAGCTGCGCCCTGGGCTGCTGCGCGACGCGTGCGACGCCGCGGGCATCGACCTGACGCTCCGGATGCAGCCGGGCTATGACCACAGCTACCTCTTCATCGCGACCTTCATGGCCGACCACCTCGCCTGGCACGCCGCCCGGCTGCGGTGAGCGGCCAACCGGCGAGCCGGGCGCCCACCGGTCGCGACGTCAGCACAGGATGCTCAGCGGCTCCTCGACGATGCCGCGCAACGCGGCCATGAACCGCGCGGCGACGGCGCCGTCGATGGCGCGATGGTCGAAGCTGGCGGCGGCGGACATGATCGTCGCAAGGCCGATCCCGCCGGCGATCTTCCACGGCTGTTCGACGCCCGCCCCGACGCCCAGGATGAGCGCCTGAGGCGGGTTGATGACCGGGAAGAGCTCGTCGATGCCGAACATGCCCAGATTGGAGATCGACGCCGTTCCGCCCCCATGGTCTTCCGGGGCGAGCTTGCCGTCGCGCGCCCGGGCGGCGAGCGCCCTGCTCTGCTGCGCGATCGCGGACAGCGAGAGGGCGCCGACGTCCTTCAGGGTCGGCGTGACCAGCCCGCCATCGATCGCGACCGCCATCGAGATGTCGACCCGCTCGAAACGGTACAGATCCTCGCCGCCGAACTGCACGTTCGCATCGGGCACCTCGACCATCGCCAGCGCCATCGCCTTGATGAGCAGATCGTTGACCGACAGCTTGACGCCGCGCGGTTCGAGCCCCGCGTTCAGCGCCGCGCGCTGGCGGAGCAACGCATTGAGGTTGCAGCGCGCGGTGAGGTAGAAATGCGGCACCGTCTGCTTGGAGTGGGTCAGCCGGCGCGCGATCGTCCTGCGCATGCCCGACAGCCTGATCGTCGTGACCGGCACCCCGACAGGCGGCGGCGCATGAGCGGCGGCGATGGCGGTAACGGTGGCGGCGGGCGCCGGTGTCGGCGGTGCCGGCGCGGTCGCGGTCCGTGCCACGTCCGGGGCCGGAACCAACGGCGACAGGCCGAGGTCGGCCGTGACGATCCGCCCGCGCGCGCCGCTGCCCTTGATCCCTAGCAGCGACAGGCCCTTGACGGTGGCCAGACGGCGGGCGAGCGGAGTCGCGTCGGTGTCGCCGGCGTCCGCGATGACGCTCGGCGTCGCGACGCATTTCGCGCAGGGCTGGCCGATCGGCCTGCT
>NZ_CAHJWW010000058.1 GCF_903643035.1 Sphingomonas bacterium
CCGCAGCGTCAGGACCGGCCCGGACGCGAGCAGCAGCATCGCGCAGATCACGGCGCCACGTCCGACAGGACGCACCGGACCGCGCCCGCCCGTCGGGGCAGGTGGTGCATGGCGATCTCCCGTGGTGGTGGGGTCAGGCGGCCGGGGGAGGGGACGCGGGAGGCGGGGCGGCTGGCGGCTTGTCGTCGCCGTCCGAGATGCCGAGCGCGCCCAGTCCCTTGTCGACGTAGCTCTTGGCGATCGTGATGATGCCCGCGCCCAGCATGCCGAGCCCGGTGCCCCACAGCAGCCCGATCACCGGATCCGGGCGGAGCCGGACGACGACGCTCGCCGTCAGCATCATGGCGAGCACGAAGATCGGCGCGTCGAGCTGGAAGCGGTGCTTCGCGTAATCGCGCTGCACGACGTAGAAGCGGACCGCGGCGCACGCGCACAGCGCCGCGATCATGCTGCCAGCCTCGAACGGGTAGCCGAGCACGATCCAGATCGTCGGGGTAGAGGTCGACACGGTCGCTCCCCTGTCGGTCGCGATGGCACTGGCCGCCACGGGCACGACGGCGCCGGCCGTCACGAGCAGGCGCGGGATCACCGCGTCGACACCACGCCGACCGCGGCGATCATGCTCAGCAGCCCGAGCCAGCCGATGCGATGGGCGATCTCGCGGCTCTGCCACATCCTGATCGGCAGCGGTTCCTTGCGCAGCTGCTCGGCCAGGCCCGGTCCCGACAGGACGTAGAGGCCAAGGCCCGTCACCCCGCAGGCGACCGCGATCGGGTCCACCAGTCGCTTTGCGATGAGGAGACGCGCCGTCCCGGTCGGGTCGGATGGGTCCCACCCCCAGATGCTCGCCGCCTCGACACCGCATCGAAGCATGACGCCCGTCGCGTAGATCATGCCGATCGTCCGCCAGATGCGGGCGGGCGAGCGCAGCGGACCGACGTCGTCGCGGCGCTCCTCGTGGATCAGATAGGCCAGGACCATCGCCGCGATCGTCGTCGCCCAAGCCATCACGCCCATGTTGAGGGCGACGAGCCAGCCGTGGCCGTCAAAGCTGGGCGGGGCGAGGGTATGGGGGCCTTGGCGTACCGACTGCGCGGCGTAGCTGGTGGAGGCGGCCAGCAGGGCGAGCGCGGTCATGTCGCGCTACGCCCGATCGGCTGCACGAAGGCCGTGCACCAATTCCACAGCGGGTAGGGATGGCCGACGAGCGCGGGGATATTGGCTGCGGCGTACATCCCGCTGTTCGGCAGATACTCGTAGAAGTCTCGCGAGACCGCCGGGTCGCTGTCGCGCAGCATCCCCATGCCGCCGACCGCCGCGTGTGCGTACCAGACGAGCACCTGTCCCACCGTTTTCCGCATGAGGTCGATCCGCACCTGCGTCCGGCCGACGATCTGGACGCGGTCCATCTTCACGTCCCCGTTCGCGTCCGATACCTTGAACCCACGCCCGGCGACATCGACCGGCGCGCTGTTGCTGTACGGACCATCGAAGACGACCGGCGGCTCGGGGACGTGGAAGTCGCCGAACACCGAGTCGCCCTCCTGCGTCCACAGGATCGGCGCCAGCGGCTCCCAGTCCTGCCGCAGGGCGACGACGCGGTGCGTGACCTTCGCGGCTTGGCATCCCGCCCAGCGCGCGCCATTGGCGTCGGGGTGGTCCGATCCGTACTGCGGCGTCAGCTTGTCGGTGTAGGGATAGTCGGGACCGACCATGAACACGTCGCTCCGCTCGCGCGATACCTCAAGCTGCGCCATGCCGATCGACAGTGCCGGTACATTCCGGTTATCGTTGTCGATGGTATAGTAGCCCGTCGTCTGGAACAGAAAGTTGGCGAAGTATTTGGTCTGCCCGGTGATGGCGGACACATCGCCTCGGTAGTCGTTGAACAAGCTGTTCAGCGCCGCCTTCTGATCCGGCTTGTAATTGGAGCCCCCGTTGCTCTGGAAATAGTCGAACTGCGAGCCGTTCCAGAGTGTCGCGACCACGCCGATCGTGTCGGTCCCGGCTGCGGCCTTGGCCTTGGTGACTGCATCGCCGAGCCGGCCGTAATAGCGCCCGTTCGGCTTGAGCCACGACTCGATCGGCTCGCCGCTGACGGCCGTATTGATGCTGACGAAGACGCGAGGATCGTCCGCCAGCAGATACTGATTGAGGTGGTATTTGCAGCTGTTGACCCAGCCGATGTCCATCGTCTCCGCAAAAGCGCCGTCCGATGGCTGTAGCGCCGCCACCTGGGCATCGGTGAGCTTGACGGTGCGATCGTAATTCAGCGCGACCGAGACTAGGTCGTGCAGCGCATAGTCGCCATCGAGCGTGACGTACTGCCGACCCGCGCCGCCCGCCGCGCCCACCAGCGGCAAGGTCGCCGTGCCGAGCATCTTGCAGCCGCCATAGGGGACGCGGCTGAGGCGCGGCCACGTCTCCTGGCCGGCCGCCACCGATTGCCCGCCGGTCGCGAAGAGATTGTAGCGGAAGGAGGGCGTCTGGAGGTCGGTCTGCCTCGGCGCCTTCATCGCGAGCGAGCGGCGTACATTGGCCTCGTCGCGTTGCGCGTGGCGCTCATCGATCGCGGGATAGTCGTCGGGGGCGATCGAGACGGCCTGCCGGTCGGAGCAATGGAACTGCATCCCGGTGATCCTCGCCTGCCCACCGCCGCTCCCGCTCGTGTCGATGCCGACGAAGAAGTGGTGGAAGTTCGAACCTGCCGACACGTTGAAGGTGAGGCTGTATTTCGCGACGCGCGGCGACAGCGTCGCGACCTTGGGGATCGCGAACGAGTAGAAGAAGTCGCTGATCGTCCACAGGTAGATCGTCGCCGAGGCCGGAGCCGCATTGTCGACGTCGGTCTCGACATAGAAGGTGACGATGGCGTTGCTGTCCTTCGTCAGCAGTGCCGGGAGGGCCATACCGATCGAGTCGTTCTGGAAGCCCTGCTCGAAGCCGAGCGCGCGCAGCTCGGGCGACACGATCGACGCGAGGTTCGCGACCAAGTTCAGGCTGTAGGGCCGGACGTGCGGCCCGCGCATGGTCCGGCCGTCCGCGAACAGATTGGGGACGATGCCTAGCGCAGCCGCCGCATCCTTGGCCGACGCGGCAGCCGTTACCGCGGCGTCCCGCGCAGCCAGGAGCTCGGGCGTGGTGGTGGCGATCGGTCCGCGCAGACCCAGCACGAGCGGAGAGATGATGATCGGCTGGGTCATACGGTGGTCACTCCCGGAGCGAGGATGAAGACGCCGGGGCTCACGAGCAGCTCGGAAGCGCCGTCGGCATAGGTGATGCGGATGTCGAAATCGTCTGACCGGCTGTCGCCGGCCTCGCCCGATGCCGGCATCGCCGCCCAGGTGGCGGCCGCCGCATTGGCGGGATCACCGGGCTCGACGCGGGGCGAGAGGCTGAGCCAGCGCAGCTCGTCGGACTGTCCAGCTGTCCCGCTGGCCAGCGTGTCGGTGAAGGCGATCGCCGGCAGGGTCAGCAGCGCGTCGCCCAGCGCGCCGCCGTACAGCCGGATCTGCATGGCGATGTGCGCGCCGTCGAGCGGCAGCGCCGGCCCCTGGTACGGGTAGACAAGCGTCGGTGCCCACGTCGCATTGCGCGACGCGGTGAGCGTCTGGGGTACTGGCATGGGGTGCTCCGGTAGGGGCGGGTCAGGCGTTGAGGCGGTAGACCTTGACGGCGATCGTCGTGACGCCGCCGATCGCGAGCAGCGGCGCGACCAGCGTGACGACTAGCGTCCCGGCCGCGGTCGCGACCGCCGAGGTGATGGCATAGCCGGCAGGCGGCGTGGCGACCGGCACGAGGACGATGCCGTCGCCAGCCGCAAGCCCCGGCACGCCTGTGATGGTGACGCTGCGCACGCCAGCCGACAGAGCCACCGTCGCGCGATCGATTAGCGCCACCGTGCCGAGCAGCGTCGCCGCTGCCGGGCCGGTCGCGCCGGTAGGACCAGTCGCGCCGGTAGCGCCGACGCTCCCCGCCACACCGGGCGTGCCCGTAGCTCCCGTCGCACCTTGCATGCCCGCCGAACCGGTCGCCCCCTGTACGCCGGCGTCGCCCTTTACGCCGGTCGCTCCGACTGCGCCCGCCGCGCCGACGTCTCCCTTGGCTCCCGTCGCGCCGATGACACCCTGCGGCCCCCTCGCGCCAGTCGCGCCCGCGGCCCCGGTCGCGCCGGTAGCCCCCGTCAAGCCGATTGCGCCCTGCAGGCCGGCAGCGCCTTGCACTCCCGGCGCTCCATCCTTGCCCGCCATGCCGTCCCTACCGGCAGCGCCATCCTTGCCCGCAGCTCCTGCCGGCCCGCGCAGCGCGGCGTTGTCGGTCGGGTCGCTGACCAGCTCCAAGGTGACGTCATTGCCCTGCGGCAGGACGCCTCGCCAGATCAGCACCGCCATCGGGTCCGCGAAGCTGGGCGGCGTGGCCGACAGCCGCAGTAGGGCGAGCCCGTCGTCCGCCATCTCGATCACGCCATAGACGCGGCCGTTGCGCGGCACCGTCTGGAGATCGGCCATGCTACGCCTCCTCGCCCGTCTTGCTGTACGATCCGCCCGAGACGTAGCCGTCGGGCGGCGTCGCCACGCTCGGATAGGAGCCGTCGGCGTTCGCCGTGCTCTGGGTGCCGAGGTACACATTGTCGCTCGACCCCATCGCGACGGAAGCCGGCGCTGGCGTCGCGGCATAGGCGCTGTGCGACAAGCTCCAGGTGACGACGTAGCGCGTGCCGGCAGAAAGGCCCGTGATCGTCGCGGCCGGGAAGTCGATGCTGCTACCACTGTCCAGTCGCCCGGAGAACGCCGCGATCGTGATGCTGGCACCGTCGCTCGTGATCGGGAAGTCGACGCTCTGGGCCGCAAGCATGTGGACGCCGGCCGGCAGAAAGTCGGTGTCTGAGATCGGGTCCGCGCGCATCAGTTCGCCCGTCGCGCCCACCGCAAGATAGTCGCCGACGTCGAACTCGAACATTTCGGGACCGTGCTCCTCCATCTGGAGCGCGACCGAGAAGTCCGCCGACAAGCCCCAACTCGTCACCTGAAAGCTGTAGTTCGACAGGCCATAGCGCGCCGTCGCCAGCTGCACCGTGTCGAGGGTCGAGATGCCGATGCCGACGATATTCATCGGCCAAGTGACGCGCCGCTCGGCTAGGGCCTTGCGCAGATAATATTCGAGGATGCGCTGGCTGCGATAAATGCTGGTGACGTGCGGCAGGTCGTACGTCTTCTGACGGACATCGCCGCCGCCGTCGACGGAGCGCGTCGGCACATCCGCCTGCTGGTACTTGTCGGCCTCGACGTAGGTGCCCGAGACCTCGGTCGCGGTCTCGTCGTCGCTGAGGATCGCCGGGACCGTGATCGCGCCGGCGAGGTCGCGCTCCTGGAGCGTCGCCGACGGGCTGACATACTGCCCGACCCGCATCAGGTGCTTGCCGCCCGAGTAGGTATAGGCGCCGGCGCAGCAGGTAACGAAGGTGTCGCGGATCTCGCTCGGCGCCGCGCCCGTCTGGATGAAGCTGTCGAAGGCGTAGCGGGCTTCCGTGGTGCCGTCGGGCAGGGGGCAGGCTTCGTCCGCCACCTGCGCCTGCGCGGCTGTCCAGTCCTCGTCCAGCTCGTCGGGATAGGCGCCGAACCCGCCCTCCTCGCGGGGCATCGCGAGCCAGTCGTAGAAGACAAGCGCGGCATTGCGCGTATAGCCGGCGCTGTCGTCGCGCGGGTCCTTGACGTCGTCCTTTCCCTCGATCTCCGCCGTGATATTCGGCATCCCGGCCTGGACGACCGCATCGACCATCTTGAACTTCGCGTAAATCAGCGCGGTCCCGCGGCCGCGGTGATTGGCGGTCCACTTGCCCTGCGTCTCGGCGACAAAGGTGGCGTTCGCCACCTGATCGTCGGTCCCGCGCGCGAACCACAACCACGCGTTTTTCGCATAGGTGCCGCTCGTCACCATGCCGGAGCCGTCGACCGTCACAACCTCGTCGCCGAGCAGCCACCGGGTCACGCCCTTGCACCGATGCCCGGCCGCCGCGATGACGAAATAGCGATAGTCCTTGCCCACCGGGTGGAAGAAGATCAGCAGCCCGCCGACACGGCGCTTGCCGTAGATGATTATGCTGTTCGCGACGGACTGGCGGAAGACGCTCGGCTCCGCCGTTCCGGTCGAAGGCTTGCCCGCCAGGGCGCCGAGCACAGCCGTGGCGGCGATACCCAGCACCGCCGAGGCGACCGCGGTTGCTGCCAGCGCCAGCCCGCTGCCCGCCGCCGCCGTGACTCCAAATGCGTGCAGGGCAGCTAGGCCGAGCTGCGGAGCATATACAGCGATGGCCGCCGCTATCGCGATCACCGCGACGATCTTTAGGATCTTGCCAATCAGAAGCCTCCCGTTGCACGTTAACGTCGAAAGGAACGGTTATGATTTTTGCGATTGCGCTTCTCGCCTTAGGCCCAAGTGACCCCGGAATTGACGCAGAAGGCTGGGCTCGCAAGGCGAAGCCCATTACAAGTTGTCGAGAAGCCATCGAATGCGACGCCAAATGGGCGCGGGGACAAGAATGGATAAAACACAATAGCCGGTTTCAAATCGCCGTCGAAAAACCAGCGTTGTTCTCTACATTTGGAGCGATGTACCCAAGTTTAGACCTTGCCTTCGTGATGACCCGCTCAATCGACGGACAAGGTAAGACTACTTTTTCGGCAAGGGCTTGGTGCGGCAACGTTTTTGTATGCGAGCCAAAACCTCGTGACGCACTTGCTGCCTTAGCTCGCGCAATGGATGGCTAAGGAAACAGGGTGGCCCATTAACGCCAGAGCTTCCAGACTTCATCCACCGCGCTCATCGGTACGCATTCATCGCCATAGAACTCCGCATGCGTGCCGCAGCATATACCAAGCGCCCATCCGCGCCGGACGATGTCGCCGTGCCGGGCCTGCCGCCTCGGGATCGGTGCGCCATGCACCGCCGTGACGACACCGCTCATGTTCCGCACGCCCAACTGTCGCATCAGCGCCGCCCAGTCTCGCGGTCGGCGCGGTGACGGCCCGACGATGTCGCAGATATCGCGCCCGGTCGTGGCGAGGACATGCTCCCGCCAGCCATCGCCGCAGTGGTGCGACCAAGCCGGATCGCTCACAGCACCGCCGACTGACTGGCCTTTGCCCAGAGGATCGGCACCTCGACCATCTTGCCCACGTACTGGAACGCGAGGTCGCCGGGATAGCGGCGCTGCTGCCACCAGTCGGTGAAGCGCTTGATCGCGGGCCGGCGCTGGTCGATCTGTCGGCTTTCGCCGCCGGCCGACACCGTCAGCGTGGTGCCACTGTCGGTGATGTCGTAGCTGTTCAGCCGCCCTTTCCACAGCAGCTTGAAGCCTAGCACCTCGCGATAGGCGGGATCGAGCGCGCCGACATAGAGCTCGTACAGGCACCCGCGCACCGCCTGGTCGGCGACGTCGTCGCGGAAGTCGCTCGGCACCTCGTAGAGCGTGGCCTTGACGCCCACCGCCGACCCATCGGTGCCCTCGCCGATGGTGTCGATCTGGCCGAGTCCGCCGATCGCGGTCCACTTCTCGCCGGCATAGGCGATGGTCGCATTGCCGGTGACGGCGTAGACCGGGTCGGGCAGGTCGATATGCAGCCCGAGGAAGGGCCGCAGCTCGGGCTTGTCGACCTCGGCGGCGAGCACGGGGTCAAGATCGCGCAGTCCGGTCACAGCAGGTCCTCCGCAAAGTCGAGGGTGTATTCGGTCGGCTGCCCGACCTCCGTCTCATTCTGACCGGCATCCTCACTCGTCAGCTTGAAGCGGCCCGTCACCGGCCAGGCAAGCGGCGTGGCCGCGGCGATCGGCGCGGACAGGGGCGGGCGGACCGTGATCGTCGCTGTGCCGGCCGCGTCCGCCATGATCGAACCCGCGCCGGTGACGATGCCGCCGCCGCGCACGAGATGCGGCCGGCCGTCGCCGCCGACATAGTCGCCGATGCTGAAGGCGATGCTGTGCGGCGAGAAGCCGTCGATCACCAGCTCGCTCGCGCCGATCGCCGCGGCCCGGAAGCGCGGCACGTCGCGCGAGCGCCAAGCCTGCGGGTGGAGTGGCCGCGGACGTCGGAAGTCCCATAGCAGAGCATTGTTCAGCCCGCCCTCCAGATCCGCGATCAGGGCGTCGAGCCGGGGTCCGAAGCCCGCCTGATCGTGCAGGCGCGGCGCACCTCCATAGCCCGCCCGGAAGACGTAGCGCGCCATCCAGCGCGGCGCTGACAGACCGTAGACCTTGCGCGTGCGGGTGATCGGGCTTTCCGACCCGCCGACGTGCGGCTGGAGGTAGAACATGACCTTGTAGGGCACCAAATCGGGCGGCCAGGGCAGGTCAGCCACGCCGGCGATCCTGCTCGCGGACCTTCGCCACCGCCGTGTCGACCACCGCGCCCGCGACCCGGTACACCTCCGTGCGCGTGGCGAGGTCGACGCCGCCCGAAAAATAGACCGGCGCATGCACGGTGACGCCGCCGGTCGGACCCGTGTCATTGCCCGGCCTGCGGATATCGACCATCTCGCCCTTCGATAGATGCATCGCGACAAGGTTCTGATCGATGCCGCTCCGTCCGCCGACGGTAAAGGAGCCGCCCGTCGCGAAGCGCGGCAGGTCCGGCATGGCGATGCTGCCGATGCCGGCGGAAGACGTGGCGACCGGAGCGCCCCAGCCGCTCATGTCGACGCTGGGCGCGTAGCTCGTCTTCCCGAAGAGGCTGCCGACCACGCTCCCGAGCGATCCGAAAAGACCGCCGCCACCCGAACCGCCGCCGCTCGACAGCTTGCTGAACAGACGCGCGACCAGATCGGACAGCGCGTTCAACGCCTGCTCCATGCCCTTCTGCACGCGGTCTTTCCACCATGTGGTGAACCAGCTGCCGATGTCGCCGTCCATTGCGGCCTTGAAACCGTCCTTGAAGATGCCGCGAAACTTGCCGGTCAGCTCCGATTTCTTGTCCTGATCCGCCTCGGCATTGGCCTGCGCGAGCGCGTCGTCGCGTGATATCCGACCTTTGCTGTTCCTGCCGATCTCGTCCGCGCGCTTCTTGACGTCGATGATGCGCTGCTGCTGAGCGATTTCGACGTCGCTGTCGCCGCGCAGCTGCGCGATGCGGAGCGCGCGCGCGTCGGCATCGTCCTGGAACCATCGCTCACGCACGCGCGCCTGCGACGAATCCTGATCGGCCTGATCCTTGCGGGCGAGCACCTCCGCCTGCGCCTGCGTCTTCCCCTCGCCCTTGTAGAAGAGGATCAGCTTTTCGAGGCTGGCCTGTCGCTCCAGGCTGTCTTCGAGCGCGTAATTCTGATCGCGCTCGGCGATCGTGATGGCGATCGACCGCTGCGCATCGGCGATCGCGCGCGATTGCGAGACGAGGCGCGCGGCCTCGATATCCTTGAGGTCGCGGTTCGCGCGCGTGGTGGCGTCCGTGACTCCAAGGCCGGTGCGCTGATACGCCTCGATCTGCTTCGACAGGTCGAGCCTGTCCTGAAGCGACTGCGCCTCGGCGAGATCGCCGCGCAGCTGTGCGGCCTCGATCTCCTTCTGCATGCGCAGGTCCTCGGCCGTGAGGCCGTGCTTGTCCTTCTTCTCGCCATCGTCGCTCTTCGGCTTTTTGTCGGATGGCGGCGTGTAGGCGATGGCCTTGGGCCGGGGCGCATTCAGCGCTCCGACAAGCTGGTCATACCGTGCCTGCGCCTGCTTGGCCGCGTCGGCGGCTTCATCCGCCGTCTTCTTGTAGGCGTCGGCCGTCTGCTGGCGGGCCTTGGAGTAAATGTCCGTCGCGGGTGCGAGGATACCGCCACTACCCAGATTGATGCCGGTCGCGATGGTGATATCGCGATTGGCCTTGGCGGCCTGGAAGCGCGCCATCGCGGAGTCATTCTGTGCGGTCGACGCCGCAGCCATCGCGGCAGCTTTCGCTTCGCCCAGCAGCGCGACGGCATGATCGCGCGCCGCCGCCGCCGCCGCTCCGGTCTTGCCCGCCAGACTGTCGATCGCCTCGGCTGCCGCGTCGAGGGCCGGCTTTGCGCCGCCGAGCGTCGTGCGCAGCCGCTCCTGCTCGGCATTCATCGCCGCCAGCCGTTCCTCGTGCGAATACCAGGCATAGCCCAGCGCCGCGACGGCGACCGTCACCAGCCCGATCGGCGTGACCAGCGCCGCGAGGGAAGCGCGGACCGCCGCCATGCCGAGCGTCGAGGCGAATTGCATCGCCAGTACGCGCGCGCCGGCCACGAGCGTGCCGATCGGCTCAATCAGCGCGCTGATCGCCCAGCCGACGCCACGAAGCAGGCCGCCAGCCTCTCCGAGATTGCGAAGGAAGAAGCCGAAGGCGAGATACAGCCCACCCCCCACGATGACGAGCACGGCCGACATCATGGCGGATACGAGCACCGGATTGCGGCGCAGCCGGATTCGTCGCTCGAACAGCAGGGTCTCCAGCGAGCGAAGCGACGACGGCATCCAGAGGCCTTCCGGCTCGACCTTCGCGCGCCTGGCGGCCTCGATCATCGCCTTCGTCGCCTTGCCCTTCTTCGTCCCGCCCTGTGGATGCTCGACCTGCTCGACGGCAACGCCGAGCTGGTTGAGCTCGGGTTCGAACATCGCGCGGTAGGCGTACCGGTCGTAACCCAGGCCCATGACCTTGAAGCGGTGCACGTCCTCGGCAACCGACTGGGCGATGTGGCGAAAGGCGATGCTTTCGCCCTTCGGCCCTTGGAGGAAGCCCTCCCTGATCCAGCGCGGATAGTCGAGCTTGTCGGCCAGCGCGCGCGCCGCTGCGGTGTCGCCCGGCGTCCATGCCTCGATCCATGCGTCATAGGTCGGTGCGACGACGGTGTACGGCTGACCATGATCGTCCAGCCGCTCGACCGTGACCTCGCCGGTCTGGACGATCCCTGCCTTGGCGGTGATGTCGCGCGTCTGTGAGAGGTCGAGTCCGAGAGCGATGCTTTTGCCGTGGTGGATCGCCGGGTCGAAGTCCGCCAGCACCGGCTCCAGCGTCGACCGCGTCATCCAGGCGGCTTCCGCGTCGGTCCAAGTGCAGAAGTGCAGCCGCAGGATGCCGTTCAGCTTGCCGGGCATCGCCTTCGCCTGCGCGACGACGCCGGCCAGATACTCCTCCGTGATCGTGACGCCGAGCAGCGGGTTGGCCTTGGGCCAGCAGGTCGGATCGTCGAGCGGCTGGTCGCCTTGGTCGAGCGCGCAGACGTAGCTGAACGTCGTATCGTCGATGACGTCGCCCACATAGGCCGCGTCTTCGTCCTTTGCCTCGGCGTTGCCGGCCGCGACCTTCACCGCGTGCTCGTGCTCTTCCCAACAGATCGAGTTGCGATCGGTCCCGCTGTTCGTAATCATGAACAGGAGCGGTTGGCGCCGAAACTTGAAGCCGCGCTCCAGCATCTCCATCACGCCACGGTCAGGGTGTTCGTGCACCTCGTCGCAGAGGCGCGAAGTGGGGGCGCGGCCCCGATCCGGTCTTCTTCGCCTCGCGGCCTGAAATCACCCGCCATGAGACGGTACAGCTGCGACCGGGAAACACCTACACGGGCAGCGAACTCGGGGATTGTAAGCCCGGAGCATTCGATAGCCCTCTTAAGAGCATTTGCATCGGTCCAGTCGATCATGCGACCGATATAATCGCATTAATGCGAGGCCACAAGCGTATTCATGGGTGGCTCTATGAGAAAAAGGATCGGTTAGATGCTAATCCCCCCTAGCGGCGATGAAAGACTGGCAGACGTGCAAGAGAAGCAGGAGCCAATCGCGGCCTGGATGCGCTCCGTGATGGAACAGAAAAACCTCAACCCGACCAGCTGGGCCAAGAAGGCCGGCTTGGGCAGGGACACCGTCTCGCGCGCTATCAAGGACAAGTACGCGCACGTCAGTTCTACCCGCACCCTCATACAGCTCGCGGATGCGGCTGGCGTGCCCCCACCCCTAGATCTTGGCGCGGCGCCGGCAGGGGTGCCCTCGTCGGCGATCCTTGCGGCGATCCTAGAAGAAGCGGTGTCGCGTCTGGCACCTAGCGCAAGTTTTCCGCCCCTGCTCTGGAAAGCGATGGGACAAGCACTGCGGCATACGCTTCTAGAGCTTGCCGATGATCCTGCGACGCAGAACGATCCGACTCGGGCGAGGATGGCAGCTCGCATGGCAGCTCGTCAGCAGCCGCCAGAAGGTACTGATTAGAGAGCTCCAGAAAACGACGAACCGGGTCCATAACCTCTCCCTTTTGGAACGCCCGTATGTTCCCTTTTCGTTCCTGTTGGAAAGGGAAATTGTTCTTGAAGGCATGCCGTTGCTTCACCTTCTCCGATCACCATACGTCCTGCAACGGGAATCGGATTAATGCGCCCGAGGTGGATGTGAAATCGACCTAGTCGCATTATTGCGATTGACTATAGTCGCATTAATGCGTAGATCACTCTCCATCGCCGCACCCTGCGGCATGGAGGCAAGAGATGGCGACGGCGCCGGTACAGATTGACGAGGAACGCTGGGCCGAGGTGCAGCGGCGGGGCCTGGACTCGGGCGGACACAAGACCTTCGCCGCCGGCGTCTGCGCGATGGAAGCGGCCGCATACATCTCCCGTCAGCCGTGGTCCGACGCCCCCGAGTGCGTCTGCCCGGTGATCGGAGCTTTCATGCGCTCGTGGAACGACGCGCTGCCCGACGATCAGCGCACCTCGCTGCTGCTGCCGCTGATCCCGCTGACGATCGGCACGAAGGGGTCTGACAAGCTCGCCGAGCGGCGCTCGATGATGGCCGTCGACTGGTACATCCGGGTGCATACCCCGGCATGGCTTCGCCTCTCCGGCCTGACCGAACAGGCCGACGGGCTGGCGGCATTGCCCGAGCTGACCGCGCAGGATCAGATGCCATCGATCCGCGCGCCGCTCGAAGCGGTCCAGCGGGACGCGTCGGCGGCGCGGTCGGCGGCGGGGTTGGCGGCGGGGTTG
>NZ_CAHJWW010000059.1 GCF_903643035.1 Sphingomonas bacterium
CCACATGACGGCGGCGATCGCCGCCGCCGGCCCGCTCGCCTGGCACGACGCCGGCCGGGGACGGGTCGTCGCGGATCCCGCGTGCCACGGCGACGTCGTGCTCGCCCGCAAGGACGCGCCCGCCAGCTACCATCTGGCGGTGACGGTCGACGACGCCGCGCAGGGCGTGACGGACGTGGTGCGCGGGCGGGACCTGTTCGCCGCCACCCACGTCCACCGGCTGCTGCAGGCGCTGCTCGGCCTGCCGACCCCGCGATACCGCCACCACCCGCTGCTGCTCGGCCCGGACGGGTCGCGGCTGGCCAAGCGACACGGCGCGCCGACGCTGGCGGCGATGCGCGCGGACGGGGTGGACGGACGCGAAATCGCCGACCTGTTGCGACAGGACAACCTTCCGGCTGGATTCGCGCGGGATGTGGACTAGATTGCGATTATGACCATCCTTCTCGTGCTCGTGCTGGTCGGCCTGATGGTCGCCACCGTCGTCGCCCTGGTGCGCGGCATCATTGCCTTCCTTCAGGAGGGCAGCGCGCAGGTGAAGGCGGGCGAGGGTCCGACCGCATCGGCGCTCAAGTCGAACAGGATGATGCAGTCGCGCATCATGTTCCAGGCGGGCGCGATACTGGTCGTCGTGCTGCTGCTGTTCGCGGCGGGACGGACCTGAGGGACGGACGGGAGCTGGCGCGATGGTCAGGCTGAACCGCATCTACACGCGCACCGGCGACACGGGCAGCAGCGGACTGGTCGACGGGTCCCGCGCGCCCAAGAGCGACGTGCGCTTCGCCGCGATCGGCGACGTCGACGAGGCGAACAGCGCGATCGGCGTCGCCCTGCCGTCGGCCGGGACCCTGGTGGAGGCGCTGGGCCGCATCCAGAACGACATGTTCGATCTCGGGGCCGATCTCGCCACGCCGCAGGGCATCGACGGCGCGTTGCGCATCGTGCCGGCCCAGGTCGAGCGGCTGGAGCGAGAGATCGACGCGATGAACGTCGCGCTCGCGCCGCTCACCAGCTTCATCCTGCCGGCGGGACCGTCCGCGCCGCTGCATCTTGCCCGCGCGATCGTGCGCCGGGCGGAACGGTCCGTGGTGGCGCTCGGTGGCGAGGCTTCGCCCAGTGCGCTAGCCTATGTGAACCGGTTGTCGGACTGGCTGTTCGTCGCCGCCCGGGTGGTGAACCATTCGGCCGGTGGCGACGTTCTGTGGGTTCCGGGCGCGCAACGCTGAGTCCGGCGTGCGTGCCGGGATCGAGGCGTACAAGCAGAAGGGAAGCGCCATGTTCGCTCGGGAAAAAAGCGCCAGGGAGCCGCTGGCGGACCTGTTCGCGGCCACCAGGAACCTGAGCATGGCGCTCGCGGCGCCGCTGTCGGACGCGGACGCCACCGTTCAGTCCATGGACGACGCCTCGCCCGCGAAATGGCATCTGGCGCATGCGAGCTGGTTCTTCGAGACGTTCGTGCTGCGCGATCACGTCCCCGGCTATCGCCATCACGACGAGGGATGGCCATTCCTGTTCAACAGCTATTACGAAGCGGAGGGCAGGCGCCATGCGCGGGGCCGGCGCGGCATGGTGACGCGTCCCACGCTGGACGAGGTGCGCGGCTATCGCTCGCACGTCGATGCGGCGCTGTCCGGCGCGCTGCCGACGCTGTCGCCGGCCGCGCTGGAGCTGGTGGAACTTGGCTGCCACCACGAGCAGCAGCACCAGGAGCTGCTGGTCACCGACATCCTGCACCTGCTGTCCCAGAACCCTCTGGAACCCGCGCTGTGGCCCGCCGCGCGCAAGCAGCCGGTCGCGATGCCGGGTCCGATCGGCTGGGTCGAGCATGGCGGCGGGCTCGTCGAGACAGGGTGCGACGGTCGCGGTTTCTCCTTCGACTGCGAGGGGCCGCGGCACGCGGAACTGCTGCATCCGCACGCGCTCGCCGACCGCACGATCACCAACGGCGAGTGGGCGGCGTTCATCGCCGACGGGGGGTATCGCGAGCCTCGTCACTGGCTGGCGGACGGATGGGCCTGGGTGCAGGCGGAGCGGATCGCCGCGCCGATGTACTGGGAGGAACGCGACGGCGTCTGGACCCGCTTCGGTCTCGACGGCCGCCGCGCGATCGATCCCGCTGCGCCGGTGACTCACGTCGGCTTCTTCGAGGCGGACGCCTATGCCGCCTGGGCGGGCGCGCGGCTGCCGACGGAGGCGGAGTGGGAGGCGGCGGCGCAGGGCCTCGATCCCTCCGGCGGCAACCAGATGGACGGGGCCGGCCCCGTCGAGCCGCGCCCCGCGTCCGGCGGTCCCGCGATGTTCGGCGATGTGTGGGAATGGACCGGCAGCGCCTATCGTCCCTATCCCGGCTTCCGCGCGGTCCAGGGCGCGGTCGGCGAGTACAATGACAAGTTCATGAGCGGGCAGTTCGTCCTGCGCGGCGGATCGTGCGCGACCCCGCGCGGCCATGCCCGCGCCAGCTACCGAAACTTCTTCTACCCGCATCAGCGGTGGCAGTTCACCGGCGTGCGGCTGGCCAGGGATGTCTGAGATGCTGAAGCCCGAGATCGAGGACCGGGAACAGTCGCTCGCCGACCCGCAGTTCCGCGCCGATGTGCTGGACGGCCTGTCGCGCAGGCCCCGCGCGATCCCGGCGCGCTGGTTCTACGACCGGCGCGGCTCGGAGCTGTTCGAGGCGATCACCGATCAGCCCGAGTATTACCCGACCCGCACCGAGATGGGCATATTGGCGGAGATCGGCCCGGAGCTCGCCGGCCTGGTGGGCGCCGGGCGCGCGGTGGTGGAGTTCGGCTCGGGATCGTCCGCCAAGACGCCGCTCGTCCTGCGCGCGGTCGCGCCATCCGCCTATGTGCCGATCGACATATCGGGCGAGTTCCTGCGCGAGTCGACCCGGTCGCTGTGCGCCGCCTTTCCCGAACTGCTGGTCCTGCCGATGGAGGCGGACTTCATGCGTCCCATCGCCCTGCCGCGATCGATCGCCAGCGCGCCCAAGCTCGGCTTCTTTCCCGGCTCCACGATCGGCAACATGGCGCCGCTCGCCGCGGTCGACCTGCTGCGCGCGATGCGCGCGTCGCTGGGGCAGGGGGCGATGCTGCTGATCGGGATGGACCGGGTGAAGGAAGAAGACGTGCTGATCCCCGCCTATGACGATGCCGCCGGCGTGACGGGCGCGTTCAACCTGAACCTGCTAGAACGGATCAACCGCGAGCTGGACGGCACCGTACCGGTCGACGCGTTCCGCCACCGCGCGATCTGGAACGACGTCCGCGCGCGGATCGAGATGCACCTGGAGGCGGTGCGCAACGCCGAGTTCGTCGTCGACGGCCGGTCGTTCGCGATCGCGGCGGGCGAGTCGGTCCACACAGAGAACAGCCACAAATATGGGCCGCGCGACGCCCGCATCCTGCTCCGGTCGGGCGGGTGGACGCCGGTGAGGGAGTGGACCGATCCCGACGGCCGCTTCGCGGTGATCCTCGCCGAGGCGCAGGCAGAACGACCGGCGCCCTGATCGCGGCCGGCCGATCTCCCCTCGCGCCCGTCCTCGCGCAAGCCCGCTGGCGTCCGGTGGATCGCATGATATGATCGTCCGACCCGGGGCGGAAGGATCGCGCGATGCTGAAGAGGATGACGATGGCGGGCCTGCTGGCGGGTTCGGTTGCGGGACTCGGGATGGCGAGCCCGGCGTCGGCGGCGGACAATCCGATGCAGGTCTGCGGCGCCAGATACCAGGCGGCGAAGACCGCCAAGACGCTGCCCGCCGGCCAGACCTGGCCGCAGTTCCTGGCCCAGTGCCGCGGCACCTTGTCCAGGACCGCCGCCGCATCGACGCCCGCGCCCGCCGCCGTGTCGAAGGCGCCGATGTCCGCCCCCGGCAAGATGGCGGCCGTGCCCAAGCCGGCCGGTCAGGTCAGCGCGGCGCAGCTCGCCGCCCGGTCGCGCCAGAAGCAATGCGCGCAGAACTATCAGGCGGACAAGTCGGCGAACAAGCTCGCCGGGCAGAGCTGGCCCAAATATTACAGCGCCTGCAGCACCCGGCTGAAGGCGTGACCCCATCGGCGGCGCCCGGCGTCGGCGCCCCGCCGGTCGGAACACCGTCGACCGGTACGGGTTACACCATGTCATCGCGGTGTCCGCCGGGTTCCGCGTACCGGGAAACATCATGCGACATCCGTTGATCGCCGCCGCGCTGCTCGCGGTCGGCGTCGGCCTCACGGGCTGCGCCCATGATTACGGCAGCGGCTATTACGACGCCGGTTATGGCGGTTATGCCGATGGCTATGGCGACGAGTTCGGCTCGCCCTATTGGGGCTGGTACGGCGGTTATTACTACCCGGGCTCGGGCATCTATGTGTACGACCAGTACCGGCGGCCGTTCCGCTGGAACGGGTCTCAGCAACGCTATTGGCAGGGGCGTTCCACCGGTCGGCGCGGCGGCGCCGAATGGCGTGGTTTCGACCGGCGCGGCGGCTATGCCGGGCATTCCGGCGGACCGGGTCCGACCGGCCCGGGTCCAGCAGGCCAAGGTCCGGCGGGTCAGGGCGCATATGCCGTCCGCGGCGGAGGACAGCCCCGCTTCCAGGGCGGCAGGCCGGGGGCGCCCGGCGGCGGCAATAGTCATGGCGGCGGCGGTCATGGCGGTGGAGGTCACTGGCACGGCCGTCGATAGGATAGAATCGGTCCGGCCGATCCTGTCGTGGCCGGCTCGCGCCGCGTGCGCGGTCAGTGCATCTGCGCCATCGCCTCGTTCATCGGCATCATCGCGTCGTTCAGGTGCGCCATGATCCACAGCGATCCCGCCACGACCAGGAACACGATGAGGACGCCGAACGCCAGCGCCATCACGTTGTTGGTGTTGTCCGGTCCGGTCGTGATGTGGAGGAAGAAGACGAGGTGGACGCCCATCTGCGCGATCGCAAAGGCGGCGAGCGCGACAGGCACCGCCGGCGCCCAGATCATGTGGGTATAGACACTCCAGAACGACGCTCCCGTCAGCGCCACCGCGAGCCCGAGGCCGATCAGATAGCCGCTCACTCCCTTGGCGATCCCGCCGCCGCCCGCGCGTTGCTCGCCGGGCGCGGAGTCGCCCTGTTCCCCGCGAACGTCGGTGTCGCTCATGCGCCGGCTCCAATCAGATAGACGACCGTGAAGACCCCGACCCAGATGATGTCGAGCGCGTGCCAGAACAGGTTGAAGCACAACAACCGCCGGCAGATGTCGTCCCGGAAACCCTTCACCTGCAACTGCGCCATCATCGTGCCCAGCCACAGCAGCCCGGCGGTGACGTGCAGCCCATGGCAGCCGACGAGCGCGAAGAAGGCGGACAGGAACGCGCTGCGATCCGGCCCGGCGCCGCGAGCCACCAGATTGGCGAACTCCTGGACCTCCAGCACCATGAAGGCGAAGCCAAGCAGGCCGGTGGCGAGCAGGGCGGCCTGCGTCCATGTCCGGCTCTTGACGTGCGTGGCGACGCCGGCGAGCCCGCAGGTGAAGCTCGACACCAGCAGCAGCCCGGTCTCCGTCGCGACCCGCCACGGCTCGAACAGCTGCGCGCCGCTCGGCCCGCCAGCGGTCGCCTTCTGCAGCACCGCATAGGCCGCGAAGAAGCCGGAGAACATGATGATGTCGGAAAGCAGGAAGATCCAGAAGCCATAGGCGACGGTTATCCGCTTGGACGCGGGACCGCCCTCGCCATGGCCGGTGGCCTCGTGGCTGGTCCGATCGCCATGCCCATGTCCGCCGTGACCCCGGACGCTCGGTCCGTGTCCGAGCTTGTTGGGATCGTGCGTGCGGACGACCTTCGTGGCGGCGGTCATGCCTGCACGCCCTGCTCCACGACGACGCGACGCGCGGCGAGGCGGGCGCGGTCCTCGCGGGCGACCTCCTCGACCGGGATCTCATACTCGCTTTCGTCGCGCCACGCGAACCACACGAACGTCGCATAGGCGCCGATCAGGCTGACGATCACCATCCACCAGATATGCCAGATCAGCGCGAAGCCGGTGAACGAGGCGAAGAAGGCGGTGACGATCCCGGTCGGGCTGCTGAGCGGCATCTCGATCGCCTCGTAATGCGGCTCCTGCGGCATCGCCTGCGCCTCCAGCGCGCCGCGCTTGATCGACCAATAGGCCTCCTCGCCGTGCACGTCGGGATAGACCGCGAAGTTGAACGCCGGCGGAGGCGAGGTGGTGATCCACTCCAGGCTGCGGCCGTCCCACGGGTCGCCGGTCTCGTCGCGCAGTTCGTCGCGCCGGCGGATCGACACGACGAGCTGGACGATCTGGCAGACGACGCCGATCGAGATGATGACGGTGCCCACGCCCGCCATCAGCATCCACGGCCGCCATTCGGGATTGTCGTAATGCTGCATCCGCCGCGTCATGCCGAGCAGCCCGGCGACGTAGAAGGGCACGAACGTCACCCAGAAGCCGGTGAACGCGAACCAGAAGGCGGCCTTGCCCCAGCTCTCGATCAGCTTGAAGCCGAACGCCTTGGGGAACCAGTAGCTCATGCCCGCGAACGCCCCGAACAGCGTGCCGCCGATGATGACGTTGTGGAAATGCGCGACGAGGAACATCGAGTTGTGGAGGACGAAGTCCGCCGGCGGCACGGCCAGCAGCACCCCCGTCGTCCCGCCTATGGAGAAGGTGACGATGAACCCCACCGACCACAGCATCGGCGTGGTGTAGCGGATCCGGCCGCCGTACATGGTGAAGATCCAGTTGAAGATCTTCACCCCCGTCGCCACCGCCGCGAGGCTGGTGGCGATGCCGAAGATCGCGTTGACGTCCCCGCCCGCGCCCATGGTGAAGAAATGGTGCAGCCACACGCTGAACGCGATGACGACGATGAACAGCGTCGCCCCGACCATGGAACGATAGCCGAACAGCGGCTTGCCCGAAAAGGTCGAGATCACCTCGGAAAAGATGCCGAAGGCGGGCAGGACCAGGACGTAGACCTCGGGATGCCCCCACGACCAGATGAGGTTCATGAACATCATGACGTTGCCGCCACGATCATTGGTGAAGAAGTGGAAGCCGAGGTACCGGTCCAGCGTCAGCATCGCCAGCGTGGCGGTGAGGATCGGGAAGGCGGCGACGATCAGCAGGTTGGCGGCGAGCGACGTCCAGCAGAACATCGGCATCCGGAAATAGCTCATCCCCGGCGCGCGCACCTTCAGGATCGTGGTGACGAGGTTCACCCCGCTCATCAGCGTGCCGATGCCTGCGATCTGGATCGCCCACAGGTAATAGTCGACGCCGACGCCCGGCGAATAGGCGAGCTCGGACAATGGCGGATAGGGCAGCCAGCCGGTGCGCGAGAACTCGCCGACGAACAGGCTGATGTTGACGAGCAGCGCGCCCGCCGCGGTTAGCCAGAAGCTGACCGAGTTGAGCGTCGGGAAGGCGACGTCGCGCACGCCGAGCTGCAACGGCACGGCGAAGTTCATCAGCCCGATCATGAACGGCATCGCGCCGAAGAAGATCATGATCGTGCCGTGCGCGGAGAACACCTGGTCGTAGTGTTCGGGCGGCAGATAGCCCGGTCCCTGGAACGCCAGCGCCTGTTGCGAGCGCATCAGGATCGCGTCGGAAAAGCCGCGGATCAGCATCACGATCGCCAGGAAACAGTACATGACGCCGATCCGCTTGTGATCGACGCTGGTGATCCATTCATGCCAGAGATAGGGGAAATAGCCCTTGAACCAGATCCACGCGATCACGCCGGTGATCCCCACCGCCACCACGAAGCTCGCGATGATGGGTATGGGCTGCGACAGCGGGACCGCCGCCAGGGTCAGCTTGCCGAGCATCAGCTATTGTCTCCGGGAGATACCTGGGGTCCGCCGCGACCCTTTTGCGGGCCGGCCGCAGGGGCAAGCCTCTGCGCCGCGACAGCCTGGAACAGGACGGGCATCACGGCGCGATAGGTGAAGGGCTTCACCCTGGTGCTCTGCCTGGCGAGCGCGGCATAGGCCGGGGCGTCGAGCGCCGGCCCGGCGGCCTTCGCGCCCGCCACCCAGCCGGCGAACTGCGCCGGGCTGACCGCGTCCATGTGGAAATACATGTCGGAAAAGCCGTCGCCGCTGAAATGCGTGCTCTGGCCGAAGTAGCTGCCCGGCTTGTCGGCTTGCAGGTTCAGCTGCGTCACCATGCCGTTCATCGTGTAGATCTGGCTGCCCAGCTGCGGCACGAAGAAACTGTTCATCACGCTCGCCGACGTCAGCGAGAAATGCACTGGGCGCGCGGCGGGCACCACGAGCCGGTTGACGCTGGCGACGCCGTAGCCGGGGTAGATGAACAGCCATTTCCAGTCGAGCGAGACGACCTGCACCTCGATCGGCTTGCCCGCGGCGGTGGCGGGCAGCGGCTTGAACGGGTCCAGCCGATGGCTGCTGATCCAGGTCAGGCCGCCCAGGAAGATGATGACCAGGATCGGGACCGACCAGACCAGCAGCTCGATCCGGCCCGAATAGGCGAAGTCGGGCCGGTGGATCGCGCGCTCGTTGCCCGCGCGGAACCACCAGGCGAACACCAGCGCGAGGATGATGGTCGGGACCACCAGGGCCATCATGATCACGGTCGCGTTGAACAGGATCGTTTTCTCGTCCGCCGCCACCGGGCCGGCCGGATCCAGAACTCCCTTGGCGCAGCCGTCGACGAGGAAGGACACCGCCGCCGCGGACGCGGCGCGACACAGAGATACGGACCGGGATCGCGTCGTGGACCCGGTGTCGCGCATCGCCGCCTGGCAGGAGGGGGTCATGAACAGCCGTTAAGCCTTCCGGTTCTCGACGTCGCTTCGATAGCGAGCGCGCTCGATGTAATCGTCGCCATAGTGATCCGTGTTGCGGCCATTCTTAACCTTGGTTTCGGGAAGGATCGGATGCGTTCACCGGCTCGGGCGGGCTGACGACGCGCAGCGTCCGCTCCTGCGCATCGGGATCGATCCGGCGCGACCGGTGGAACGGCGGCAGTACCTCCGCCCGGCCGCTGGCGAGCGCGCGCTCGATGCCCTCGATGACGCGCAGGTCGGCCAGTCCTTCCTCGCCGTCGGGCTCGGGATCGCGGCCGTTCAGGATGCAGTCGGAGAAATAGGCCATCTCGCCGCCGAACTGGTCGGTGGCCTTGAAGCTCTCGTGGCTGCGCTTGCCGCCGATCACGCGATACTGTTCCAGCGACTTCCCAAACGTGTAGCCCGGGTCCATCGTGATCGACCCCTTGGTGCCCGCGACGACGAAGCTGTTGATCGCGTTGGCGTAATAGGAACAGGTGAACTGCGCGATTCGGTCGCCGGGAAAGCGCAGCGTCACCGCGATCGTGTCGTCGACATCCGCGCCGAACCCCGCCGCAGCATGCCGGGTCGCGACCGCCGAGACGACCTCGGTTGGCTCGGCCTCGAACAGATAGCGGGTGGCGTTGATCGGGTAGGGCGCCATGTCGAGCAGCGGCCCGGCGAGGTCGCCGCTGTTGGCGCGGTGGTTGGCGGGGTCGACCATCTGCGCGAAGGCGGAGGTGAAGGCCATGACCTCGCCAAGCTCGCCCGCCCGGATGCGGCGGATCGCATCCAGCGTCGCGGGCTCGAAATGCAGGCGATAGGCGACCATCAGCCTGGCCGACGACGCGGCGGCCGCGTCGACGATCGACTGCGCCTTCTCGGACGTGATCTCCAGCGGTTTCTCGCTCAGCACATGGAGCCCGGCCTGCAACGCGGGGATCGCGAACTCGGCGTGGCGCCAGTTGGGCGTGGCGAGGTAGATCGCGTCGGCGACGCCGTCGGCCAGCATCCGCGCGAAATCGTCGTAGCCATAGCGGTGCTCGATCCCGTATCTCTCGCCCAGCGCGTGCGCCTTGACGATGTCGCCGGTGACGATCGCGGTCATCTCGGAATTGCCGGTGTGCGAGACGCCGGGCATCATCGCCTCCTGCGCGATGTCGCCCGCGCCGACGATGGCGTAACGGACCTTCTTGCCCGACGAAAAGCCGAGCGCGGACGCGATGCTCATGGAAAATGTCTCCTGATCGAGCGGCGGTAACGCGCGTCGGCGCGCAACGGTGCCGCCTTGCGTCAGCGGGACGGAGCCGGAGGCCGCACCCGCCGTACGGCGATGATCCGCACCGGCTCGCGCAGGATCTGTCCCAGCGTCTCGCGGCTGTACCCGCCCGGATATTTGGGGAGCGGCAACATGCGCCGGACGACGTCCATGCCGCCGACCACATGGCCGAACGCGGCATAGCCGGGAGAGCCCGGTCCCGCGTCGAGGTACCGCTGGTCGCCGACCATGATCGTGAAGTCCCCGGCCGCGGTGCCGGGATCGTTGCGCGCCATCGAGATCGTGCCGTCGGTGTGGTGGAGGCCGGTGACGGTGGTCGGCTCGTGATCGATCGCGAACCGCGCGCGGGTCGCGTCGTGGTTGATGCCGCCCTGGACGAAGCCGGTGCGCGGATCGCGCAGGCCGGGCGATGCGCGGTAGAACGTGGTGCCGTCGAGGCGATGCTCGTCGACATAGGCGAGGAAGTTGGTCGCGGTGATCGGCGCGTGGCGGACGTCGAGCGCGATCACGATCGGCCCCATGCTCGTCTCCATCCGGACCTCCACCAGTCCGGACGCCGGCGCTCCGGGACTGGCGGCCGGCGAGACGAGGAGCGCGAGGGCGCAGAGGAGCAGGGTCGGCAGGTGAGGCATCGCCGCTGCCCTTGCCCGAGGACGAAAAGCCCGGCAACCACCGAGGCGGCCGGCCCGGCGGGGGGACGGCCTGCCGGCGGCCATCGTCAGGAGCGGTGCTGCGACAGGCCGGGCGCGACGCGACGGACGCGCCTCACGGCACGTTCGCCCTCAGCTCGGCCAGCCACGTCGCGGCGGTGCCGTCGGACGGCGCGCGCCAGTCGCCGCGCGGGGACAGCGCGCCGCCCGCCGACACCTTGGGACCATTGGGGAGCGCGGACCGCTTGAACTGGCTGGTCTGGAAGAACCGCACCAGGAACCGCTCCAGCCAGTGCCGGATCGTCGGCAGGTCGTAGGCGACGCGCCGTTCCTCGGGATAACCGGCCGGCCACCGCCCCGCGCCCACGTCGTGCCAGCCGTGCCAGGCCAGGAACGCGATCTTCGACGGCGCCATGCCGTGCCGCACGACATGATGCAGGAAGAAGTCGTTGAGCGCGTATGGGCCGATAATCGCCTCCGTGCTCTGCATCGCCCCCGCCTCGTCCGCGGGGACCAGTTCGGGCGAGATTTCCGTCTCGACGATCCGGCCGAGCACCGCGTCGGTCTCCGCGTCGAACTGGCTCGTCGCGATCGCCCAGCGGATCAGGAACTGGATCAGCGTCTTGGGCACCCCTGCGTTGACCGCATAATGGCTCATCTGGTCGCCGACGCCATAGGTGCACCAGCCCAGCGCCAGCTCCGACAGGTCGCCAGTCCCCACCACGATCCCGCCGCGCTGGTTGGCGAGGCGGAACAGATAGTCGGTGCGCAGCCCCGCCTGAACGTTCTCGAACGTCACGTCGTACACCGGCTCGCCCCCCCCCTCCAAACCATGGCCGAAAGGGTGGCCGATGTCCGCCAGCATCGCGCGCGCGGCGGGGCGGATGTCGATCTCGTCGGCCGCGATCCCCAGCGCGCGCATCAGCGCCCAGGCGTTGGCCTTCGTCGCCTCGCCGGTCGCGAAGCCGGGCAGGGTGAAGCCCAGGATCGCCGAGCGCGGCATCCCCAGCCGGTCCGCCGCCTTCGCAGCGACGATCAGCGCGTGCGTGCTGTCCAGCCCGCCCGACACGCCGATCACCATCGTCCTCGCGCCCGCCGCGGCGACCCGCTTGGCGAGCCCCTCGACCTGGATGTTGAACGCCTCGTAGCAGTCCTCGTCCAGCCGCTCGGGCGTGTCGGGCACGAACGGGAAGCGGCGGATCGCGCGCTCCAGCCCGAGGTCGGCCATCGGCGCGGCGTGCGTGAAGCCGATCCGGCGGAAGCGCCGCTCCGGATCGTCGGCGAGGCGCGCGGCGTCGTTGAACGTGCCGGTGCGCATCCGTTCCTGCCCGATCCGCCCGGCATCGACGTCCGCGATCAGCAGGTCGCCGGCGCCCTCGTCGTCCAGGATCGCGAACCGCGCGGAGGCGGCGAGCAGCTCGCCCAGCTCGTGGACCGTGCCCTGGCCGTCCCACGCGACGTCGGTCGTGCTCTCGCCGGGGCCGGCGGCGGAATAGACATAGGCGCAGGTCGCGCGCGCGCTCTGCGACGCGGACAGCATCGCCCGCTCGCGCGCCTTGCCGACGACGACGTTCGACGCCGACAGGTTGCAGCAGATCGCCGCCCCCGCCAGCGCCCCCATCGTCGACGGCGGCGTCGGCGCCCAATAGTCCTCGCAGATCTCCGCATGGAAGGTGAAGTGTTCGAGATCGGTCGCCGCGAAGATCAGGTCGGTGCCGAACGGCGCGGTCTGGCCGGCGAGCGTGATGTGGCAGGGCGCGGTGATCCCCGCGCCGCTCGCGAACCAGCGTTTCTCGTAATACTCGCGATAGTTGGGCAGGAACGTCTTGGGCACGACGCCCAGGATGCGCCCGCGCGCGATCGCGACCGCGCAATTGTAGAGCCGCCCGTTGCGCGGCAGCGCGGCCCCGACCAGCAGCACCGGCGCCAGCGCCGCGGTGGCGGCGACGACGGCGGCCAGCGCCGCCTCCGTCGCCCCGTGCTGCGCGGTCTGGAGGTGCAGGTCGTCGATCGCGTAGCTGGTGAGGCTCAGCTCCGGGAAGACGATCAGGTCGACGCCCCGCTCATGGCCCCGCCGGGCGAGCGCGATCGTGGCGGCGGCGTTGGCGGCGGTGTCGCCGACGGTTCCCGCCGGCGTCGCCGCCGCCACGCGGATCAGGCCGTGGCGGTGCAGCGCGAAGAAGGGGTGCGGATCGGCCATCGCGACGATCCTACCGCGGC
>NZ_CAHJWW010000060.1 GCF_903643035.1 Sphingomonas bacterium
GTTTAGGACGCTCTTCCGAGTTAAATTGCATTTGGCGAACGAGACATGCGGTTTTGCGTCTAACTGGGTATACCCTGCCAGTACACCATGAGGTGAACAGCTTTCGCGTCCGATCAGGGTCGCTTGCAGCCATATTGAACAGCTGTGCTGCCGGGCCTAGAAGCTGATTGAACAGATCGGGGCTTCCATGTCGCTTTTCGGCTACGCGCGCGTGTCAACGACCGAGCAGGACCTCTCCATTCAGGTCGCCGCGCTGAAGGCGGCCGGCTGCCAGACCATCCGGTCGGAGAAGAAGTCCGGCACCGAGCGCGGTTCCCGAACCGAGCTGCAGATCTTGCTCGACTTTCTGCGCGAGGGCGACACGCTGGTGGTGACACGCATCGACCGGCTCGCGCGCTCGATGAAAGACCTGCAGGACATCGTGCACGAGTTGAAGGGCAGGGGCGTGGCGCTGAAAGCGACCGAGCAGCCAATCGACACCGGCACGGCCGCGGGCAAGGCGTTCCTCGACATGCTCGGCGTCTTCGCCGAGTTCGAGACCAACCTGCGCAAAGAGCGTCAGGCGGAAGGCATTCTCGCTGCGAAGGCGAGGGGCGTATACAAGGGCGGCAAGCCGCGCATCGATCCGGAGGCGGTGCGCCGGCTGGCAGCAGAAGGTGTTCGTCCCGCTCACATCGCGCGCGAACTCGGGATCTCACGAGGAACGGTATACCGGTTCTTGCCCGCTGCTCGATCGGGAGCGCCGGAACGGCCGGGCGCGGCGGAGTAGGGCAGAGGGGTCACCTCTCTTCCCCGATCGCCGCGCCCGGCCGGTAATCTCAATCCTTGGCGGCCTCTCGCGCGGCCTTGTTCCGTGCGCGGCTTTCGGCCGCCTTCTGACCGCGCAGCCGCGCCGCTTCCGGGCTGATGCCGCTCGCCCGCTTGGGCTTGGCGATCGCGACGCTGTGCCCCGCCACGGACGCGCCGCTCTCGATCGCCGCGATCTCGCCGTCGAGCTCGCCTTCCTCCACCGCGTGGCGGAACGCCGCCAGAAAGGCGGGGAAGTCCGCGCTCTCGATGTGGCTGGTCGTGCCGCCGTTGAGCACCAGCGGCGTGCCCTTCAGCTTGGGACTGAATGCCACGATGTCGTTGTTCACGACCCACCACTTGTTCGGAACGCGGGTACGGCCGTTGGTGAACTGATCGAGCGTCGCGTCGATGCCCTTGAGCAGCGGCTTTCTCGCTGCAACGGGGTCGCGCGGCTTGGAGTTGAACTGCTCTTCCAGTCCATTCTTCACGAACGCGAACATGTCCTTCAGCGCCATCGAAACCTCCAGCCGGTCGACCGCTGCTAGCCAGAAGATGACTGTCGGTGCAACAGCCCTATGCACGACGCGGTTGTCCGCCAGACTTCCGAGGCATCTATGTGTGCCGGCTGTCGCGCGTCTGCGCGCGAGCAGTCGTTGGAAGCGACGAGCATATCCGAAGATAAGATGGTGCAGCCGACCGCAAAAATGATTCAACTCGACTCAAGAGGCGAGCGTGTCTTCGCGCCCGCCGATACCCTGATGGGATGGACAGGATCATCACGCACGGCTGCGGACATGCGGAGAGCCATATCGTCGGCGGCTACTGGGTAGCCGATCGGGACCGCGAGGCCGATCGCCTGGCGCGGCGCAAGTGCACGGCATGTGCGGCCGAGGCGAAGCGGGTCGCTGCCGGCAAGGCACAACTGGCCGCGCGCGACCAGCTCGGTCCCGTCGAACTGCCACCGCTGAGCGGTAGTCCGCGCCAGGTCGCCTGGGCCGAGACGATCCGTCTACAGCAGCTTGCCGCACTTCATCGCGCGATGCCCGATCTCGCCACCCAGGCAGCGCGTCTCGAGGACGCCCGCTGGTGGATCGAGCACAGGTCGGACACGGTCACCCAGATCGCCGCTCTCGTCAGTGGCGAAGCACCTGCACCGCCGGATCGCCGTCACCTATAACGTCATCGTCCTCGTGGCGACATCGCTCGCGCTGAAATAGTGCAGCGCCGACGCGTCGTCCGGAGCCTCCGTGACCGACAGCTGGTCGAACTGCCATATGGTTGCGGCGTGATTGGCCGTCCGCAGCTCGTGCGGTGTGCCGATGAAGGTCAGGAAGTCGGGGGAGGAGAGCGTGAACTGTTCGGGGACGCCATGCTCGGCGACGCACCTGGCTTTCGCCTCGATCATCTGGTCAAAAAGCATGCTCATTCCTTGCGGCCGCATGCCGGACTTGAGCGGTAGCACGGTGAAGGGGGGCAGGTCACGGCGTTCGCGGGCCGCTCGCCGCGACCAGCCGGTATCGCCGCCGCTAGCTCGCCCTCGACAGGAACTCCCTCGCCGCGGCCTCCGACACGAACACCTCGGACTCCGACCGCATGTGGAGGCGCTTGACCTGCAGCTTGAGCAGCGTCGACTTGACGATGATCGCGATACGGTCGCCCTTGCGGAAGATGACTGCGTTGGCGCCTTTGATGTGTGCTGCGACCTCTGCCGTCTGCGGTGCACCATCCCGAAGGTCGACCAGGACCCGCACCGGACGCCCGGCTTTGCGCAGACCGCCGACCGCGGCCGAGAGTTCGCGGAAGTGCTCCTGCGACTCCAACAGCGTGTAAAGCCCGGAGCCGCCGACGGCGAGGTAGTCCGGGCACGACCGGAGCGTTAAGGGCAATCTGGTTCTCCGTGGCGGTGGTCCCGCGCGCTGAAGCGGTTACAAGCGACGACAGCCGGCGTCACCCGGCCGCGCAATCGAGGTGCGCGCGCGAGAGCGCCTCGTCGATCCCGTACCGAGCACGGTCTCGCTGGCTAGGTTGATCTCCTATCGGGGCTCGTGCGACGACGTGCGGCACGGACGGGCACCGTCCCATCTTCAGGGGAGAGGCAAGCGTGGCACGAACGGCGACCAAGCGCGGCAAGGACGAGACCAAGGCCGCGGAGAAGAAGGTCGAGAAGACCGGCAAGCCGGCCGGCGGTGCCCGCGGCGGCATTACCGCGCCGGTCACGCCCTCGCCGGAGCTCGCCAAAATCGTTGGGACGAAGGATCTGCCCCGCAGCGAGGTGGTCAGCAAGGTCTGGGAGTACATCAAGAAGCACGACCTGCAGGACGCCAAGGACCGCCGACAGATCAATGCAGACGATAAGCTGGAGAAGATCTTCGGCAAGAAGTCGGCGAGCATGTTCGAGATGAACAAGCACCTGAGCGCGCACCTGACCGCGAAGAAGGGCTGACCGGCCCGTCCGGCGCACGCAGGTGTCGATGCAGGCGGAGGATTTCGCGGTCACCGCGCATGGCGACCAGCGATATGGTGAACGGCCGTACCGCGACCATCTCGCGGCGGTCGTCCAGGTGCTCCGCGACTTCGGCTATGCCGGTCCGTACGAGGCGGCACGCTGGCTGCATGACGTCGTGGAGGACACGCCGGTCGAGCTCGCGACGATCGCCGAACGGTTTGGCCCGGACGTCGCGAGCATGGTGGACGCGGTCACCGGCCTGGGAGCGACACGAGCGGAGCGCAATGTGCGCATCTATGTGGGCATCGCACGCGATCCGCGGGCAGCAGTGGTGAAGCTGGCGGACCGCATCGCCAACGTCGAGGCAGCGCCGATCGGGAGCGATCATGGTGCCCGCTACGCCCGTGAGGCGGATGCGTTCGACAGTGCGGTCCGGCCGCATGTCCCTGCGCCGATGTGGTCGCGCCTGGAGACTGCCCTGCTCCAGCATCGGAGCGCGGCCACGTAGACGGATGGGAAGGCGAGGATTGGCCGAGGTGCCAGCGACAGCAGGCAGGCGTCAAGCAAGTTTAGGTCAGTTTACAGATATTCGATAAACTGCTCTAACTCCGCTATGGACCCGCGTCGTAACCCGTTTGCTCCAGGCGCTGGCACGCCGCCGCCCGAACTCGCCGGACGCGAACCGCTGCTGGAGCGCACGCTGATCGCGCTGGATCGCATCCGGGCAGGCAGGGCGGCACGATCCACCATCTTCTATGGCCTGCGAGGGGTGGGCAAAACGGTGCTGCTCGGCGCGGTGCGTGAAGCGGTGGAGGCCGGGCGAATGCTCGCCGTGTCGATCGAGGCCCCTGAGAACCGCTCGCTCCCCGCCCTGATCGTGCCTTCGCTCCGGGCCGGGCTGCTCCGGCTCGACCGTACGGCACGGGCCGGGGAGGGCGTGAAGCGCGCGCTCAGGGCGCTGGCAGGCTTCGCCAAGCTCAAGGTCAAGTACGAGGACTTCGAGGTGGCGCTCGACCTCGAGCCCGAGCCGGGGCTGGCGGACTCCGGCGACCTCGACCTCGATCTCGCCGACCTGATGGTCGCGGTAGGCGAAGCGGCGCGGGAGCGGGAAAGCGCGGTCGTGCTGATCGTGGACGAGCTGCAATATGTGGCCGAGGAGCAGCTCGCGGCGCTCATCAGCGCGTTGCACCGCGCCAATCAGCTGCGTCTGCCCGTGACGCTGGTGGGCGCGGGTCTGCCGCAGCTGCTGGGCCAAATGGGTCGTGCCAAATCCTACGCGGAACGCCTGTTCGAGTTCGTGAGCCTTGGACCACTGGATGGGGACGCGGCAGCCGCTGCGATCCGCCTGCCGATCGAACGCGAGGAGGAGCGGATCGACGCGGACGCGGTCGCGGCCATCGTGCAGGAGACGGGCGGCTATCCCTACTTCCTTCAGGAATGGGGCAAGCATAGCTGGGACGCTGCCGAGGTGTCGCCGATCACCGCCGCCGACGTGGCCATCGCGCGCGTGACCGCGCTCGCGGAGCTCGACGCCAGCTTCTTTCGCGTGCGCTTCGACCGGTTGACGCCCGCCGAGAAGCGCTATCTTCGCGCCATGGCCTCGCTCGGGGCGGGCCCGCATCGATCAGGCGATGTCGCCGACAGGTTGGGCGTCAAGGTGTCGTCCGTCGCGCCGACCCGCAACAGCCTGATCGCCAAGGGCATGCTCTACAGCCCTGCGCACGGTGACACCGCGTTCACCGTGCCGTTGTTCGACCAGTTCATGGCGCGCGTCATGCCGGAGCCGCCGAAAGTCGGTATCTAGCGAGTTCCGATACTCGGCATCGGGGCGATCGCTCCGCCAAACAGGAACAGAGCCGCATGATCTGAGCGAAGCCAAGTTTCCGCTTTCGTTCTACTCGTGACTGACTCATAGAATCACGATGCCGATCCGTCCCGAGCACCGTTGGCTGTACCCGATCGACTGGCCCCAATTGTCGCGGATGGTGCGGTTCGCGCGCGCCGGCGGGCGATGCGACGGCTGCGGTCGCCCGCACGGGCGCGATGTGCGCTGCTTGAACGATGGCCGGTGGTGGGACGAGGATCGCGGCTACTGGCGCGACGGGCAGGGGCGGCGCGCCCGTGGCCTGCCCCGCCCAGGATGCGAGCGCGTCACGCAGCCGGCGCTAATCGACGGCGAGGGACCTCCCGCTCATCGGGTGACCCGCGTGGTCCTGGCAAGCGCGCATCGCGACCACGATCCCGGCAACAATGTCTCCTGCAACCTCGCTGCCTTCTGTCAGCGGTGCCACATACTCCACGATGCGCCCGAGCATCGACGACGCCGCTGGATGACGCTGTTCAGGCGGCGTGCGCTGGGCGACCTCTTCCTGGGCCAGTATCGTTGAGCTGGCGATGATGCGCGGCAGCCGAACGGAAAAGTGGCCGCAAAGGCCAACAGTGACAATTGCGGGATCAGGCTTTACAGCGATCAGCGTTCGACGCGCCAGGACAGTGCGCTATGCGTTTCGCCAGCAGCGTCGCGGACCCGTTTCACGTCCGAGCCGATCGTTACGCCCTCAGCCCGACACGCCGACTTGGCTCGCGCGATAAGCCGCATGGGCCGGTCTACGCCGGCCAACCAGAGCGAGGCTTCGCTGAGGAAGCCTCCAGCTTTCAGATGTGCGACGGTCCAAGCGAGTTGATCAGGCTCGGACCGACATTCGTAAAGTTTTCGAGCCATCTCGCCTTGATGCTGCAATCATGCCGCTTGCGCGACAGACCGCGCCTTACTTTCGCGTCGGTTTCAGGAAAACCAGGTTCTCGAGCCTGCTGGCAAGGTGATCGGCGGTGCGGGTAAGGGTACGCCGGCCCTGCGGGTCCACGCGCTCCGCGTCGCGGGCGCGGGCGCCAGTGCCGCGGTGGCGGCGAAGGGAACGGCGCAGATCGGAGCTACCGAGGACTGGATGCTGTTCCTAACGGGCGGATGGCGTCCGCGCGGAATGATTGTCGCTCCAAATCGCTCACCCGCATGCCGGTCAGCCACCGGCTAGGCCGCGTCGCACGCCGCCCCGACGAAGCGCCGCCTCGCCGTGATTTTAGGGGAGATTAACCTCTGCGCGCTAATCCTCGATCGTGGTTTCGCGCCTGCCCTCCCACGTGCCTTGGACCCGTGTCGCCGCCACTGGCCTCGCCTATCTGATCGCGAGCGCGACCGCCATGGCTCTGACGCGCTTCGAAGGCGGCGCCGCGTTCCTGTGGGTCGCCAACGCGGTGCTACTCGCCTCGCTGATGACCGTCCCGTGCCGACACTGGTCCGTGCTGGTCGCGGTCTGCTGGCTGGCGGGTGCGGCGGCGGCGGGATAGTGGGGCTTGGCTGGGGTGCCGCTCCAGTCATCGCCTTCGTGAACGTCGCCGAGCCCGTGATTGGTGCGTCGCTCGCGATGCGGTGGGGCATCCATCGGTCCGGTCTCGCGTCGATCAAGAACCTGGGCCTGTTCGTCCTGGCAGTGGGCGTGGTCGCACCGCTCCTCACCGGGCTCGCGGGCGCGCTCTTCATCGACCTGGTGACCCGCACGGGCTTCGGCGCGAACTTCGGTCGCTGGGTCATCGGCCATGCGCTGGGGGCGGTGACCTTCACGCCGATTCTCGTCCAGGTCGCGAGCGGCGAAGTGCGCGTCTGGCTTGGGCGCGCGAGCCGGCGACAGGCGCTCGAAGGAACGACGCTCCTCCTCCTAGTCGTCGCGATGTCGGTCGGCGTTTTCGCGCAGACGCGCTTGCTGATGCTGTTTCTCCCCATGCTGCCGTTGATGATCGTGACCTTCAGGGCAGGGACGATCGGCGCCGCGGCGGCGGTGGTGGCTATCGCCACGGTCGGGACCGCCTTGACGCTCGAAGGGCTGGGCCCGGTCAACCTCATTCACTCGGGCACGGGCGAGCGGCTGCAGTTCCTGCAATTCTACCTCGCGGTCACCGTCATGACGGTGCTGCCGATCGCCGCCGACCTCGCCCGCCGCCGCGAGCTCTTCCAGCAGCTCCGGGACAGCGAGGCGCGGTTCAGGCTGCTGACCGAGAACTCGACCGACATCGTCCTCAACATCGATCCGGACGGCATCATCCGCTATGCCTCCCCCTCGATCTCGCTGATCGGCGGCCATGACCCGCAGGCGCTGGTGGGAACGGAGAGCGCGAGGCTGATCCATGCGGCGGATCGCGACAGGGTGCGCGCCGTCCACCGGCAGGCGCGCGAGCGCCCGCAGGAGACGTTCAGCGTCGAGTTTCGCGGCGTCGTCGCCGGCGACGCGGAGCGCTGGTTCGAGACGCATACGCGCGCGGTAATCGACGACGAAGGCAAGGTCTGCGGCGTAGTCAGCGCGGTGCGTGACACCTCGGCGCGAAGGCTCGCCGAAGCGGCGCTCTCAGTCGCTGCGCATACGGATCCCCTGACCGGCCTGTGCAATCGCCGCGCCTTCGACGGCGAGCTCGATCGCCTGCTGGCACAGACGGTGGACGTATCGGGGGGGGGGATGCGTGGCGATCTTCGACCTGGATCACTTCAAGAGCATCAATGACGGTTTCGGCCACGCGGTCGGCGACGAGGTCCTGAAGAACTTCGCGCAGGTCGCTGGCGCCCAAATCCGCGCCGGCGACATGCTGGCGCGCATCGGCGGCGAGAAATTCGGGCTGCTGTTTCCACGCGCGACCCCCGCCCAGGCGCATGGGGCGTGCGAGCGTATCCGAGAGGCGCTGGCCGGCGCCTCGGTGAAGGCGAGCGACTGGCCGGTTCGGGTGACGGTCAGCGTCGGGATCAGCGGCTTGGAAGACGCAGACACGACCCAGACGGTGATGCGCAGTGCCGACCGCGCGCTCTACGCGGCGAAGGATCAGGGACGGAACCGGTCGTCGCTCGCCGCCTAGCACGGTTCTTGAGACCCTGACACTTCGGCTTGGAGCCTTTGATCTCCGGCAAGGGAAAATGCCGTGTCGCTATAGGCATTGGTCCAGTCCTGACCGGGTCAGATGTAGAATCGATGGCTGAAACGCGTAAAGGCAGACGTCGAGCGGCGGCAGCGTGTGCCGCCGAAACGCGACTACCACCATTGCCTCCTAGGCTAATGTCGACGGGGCGATCGGCGCCCTGGCTTCGGCCTGGCGGCGGTACGCTGGCGCCTGCCGCGCCTCGTCATCGCGGCGATGCTGCTGTCATCCGCGCTGGTGGTCTGGTTGGGCCACGCTGTCGCCCATCGCCGCGGTGGTCGGGTTCTTCGCCAACGCGGGCCTCGTCGGGCTCTAGGCGCTGGTCGCGCGCGCCTTTCCGACCACGATCCGGGCGAGCGCCACCGGATTCGTCATCGGCGTCGGCCGCGGCGGATCGGCGCTGGCCCCTGCGCTCGCCGGGCTGCTGTTCACGGCCGGCTACCGGTTGCAGGCGGTGACGCTGCTCATGGCCACAGGCTCGCTGGTCGGCGCGGTCGCCATCGCGGCGTTCGCCCGCCGGCAGGACCATGCCGGAGACCGGGCGCCGGGGTAACCCGTACGACGACGCTTGCAGTGGGTTACAGTAAGCTATAATACATAACAAATAATTAGGAGAGGACCGTGGCGAGTTCGATGGCCGAGATACCGGTTGCCGCCGAGGCGCGCAGTTTTGTCCGGCTCAACCCGATGACGGGTGCGGTGGCGAGCACGTCGCCGGCGATGGACGTCGCGGCCGCCTGTGCCGTCGCGGATGCGGCGGCGGCGGCATTTCCGATCTGGTCGGCGATGGGCCCGAATGCGCGACGCGCGTCGCTGATGAAGGCGGCGGACGCGCTGGAGGCGAAGGCGCCGCAGTTCGTCGCGGCGATGATGGACGAGATCGGCGCGACGAAGGGCTGGGCCGGGTTCAACATCATGCTGGCGGCCGGCATCGTGCGCGAGGCGGCGGCGATGATCACGCAGATCCAGGGTGAGGTGATCCCGTCGGACAAGCCGGGCTGCATCGCGATGGCGGTGCGCGAGCCGGTGGGCGTGATGCTGGGCATCGCGCCGTGGAACGCGCCGCTCATCCTGGGCGTGCGCGCCGTGGCGATGCCGCTGGCGTGCGGCAACACGGTGGTGCTGAAAGCGTCCGAGCAATGCCCGCGCACCCACGCGCTGATCGCAGAGGCGTTCGCGGACGCGGGCCTGCCGGACGGCGCGCTCGGCATCGTCACCAACGCGCCCGAGGATGCGGGCGAGGTGGTCGGCGCGCTGATCGATCATCCCGCGATCCGGCGGATCAACTTCACCGGCTCGACGCATGTCGGCCGGATCATCGCGCAACGCGCGGCGGGGCATCTGAAGCCGTGCCTGCTGGAACTGGGCGGCAAGGCGCCGCTGCTGGTGCTGGAGGATGCCGATCTCGACGAGGCGGTGCGCGCGGCGGCGTTCGGCGCGTTCATGAACCAAGGTCAGATCTGCATGTCGACCGAGCGGATCATCGTCGTCGACGCGGTGGCGGACGCGTTCGCGGCGAAGTTCCGCGAGAAAGTCTCCGGCATGGCCGTCGGCGACCCGCGCGAGGGGACGACGCCGCTGGGCGCGGTGGTCGATCGCAAGACGGTCGCCTGCGTGCAGGGCCTGATCGACGACGCGCTGGCGAACGGCGCGGAGCAGCTGGTCGGCGGCGCCGTGCTGGCCGAGGGCGGCGGCGTGCTGATGCCCGCGCACGTCGTCGACCGGGTGACGCCAGCGATGCGGCTGTTCCGCGACGAGAGCTTCGGGCCCGTTGTCGGCATTGCCCGCGCGCGTGACGAGGCGCATGCGATCGAACTTGCCAACGACACGGAGTACGGCCTGTCCGCCGCCGTCTTCACCCGCGACACCGCACGGGGATTGCGGGTCGCGCGCCAGATCAGGTCGGGCATCTGCCACGTCAACGGCCCCACCGTGCACGACGAGGCACAGATGCCGTTCGGCGGGGTGAAGGCATCGGGCTACGGCCGCTTCGGTGGTCGGGCCGGAATCGACAGCTTCACCGAGCTGCGCTGGATCACGATCGAGACCCAGCCCGGCCACTTCCCGATCTGATCGCGGCACCGCCGCCCACAACTTCGAGAGGATGCCCATGACCGACCGTTCCGAGTTCGACACCGTCGCCTTCGAGGTGGAGGATCGCATCGCCTGGGTGAAGTTCAATCGCCCCGAAAAGCGCAACTGCATGAGCCCCGGGCTTAACCGGCGGATGATGGAGGTGCTCGACGAGCTGGAACATCGCGACGACGTCGGCGTGCTGGTGCTGACCGGCGAGGGCACGGCCTGGTCCGCGGGCATGGACCTGAAGGAATATTTTCGCGAGACCGAGGCGCAGGGCCTTCAGGGCACGCGCAAGGCGCAGCGCGAGAGCTATGGCTGGTGGCGGCGGCTGCGCTGGTATCAGAAGCCGACGATCGCGATGGTCAACGGCTGGTGCTTCGGCGGCGGCTATGGCCCGCTGTTCGCGTGCGACCTGGCGTTCGCGGCGGAGGACGCGCAGTTCGGGCTGTCGGAGATCAACTGGGGCATCCTGCCGGGCGGCGGCGCGACCAAGGTGGCGGTCGAGCTCACCTCGTTCCGCAACGCGATGTACCACGCGATGATGGGCGAGAACGTCGACGGCAGGACGGCGGCGCAATGGGGCTTCGTCAACGAGGCGGTGCCCGCCGACCGGCTCAAGGCGCGGGTCGAGGCGGTGGCGGCGGTGCTGCTGAAGAAGAACCCGGTCGCGCTGAAGGCGACCAAGGACGCGGTGCGACGCGTCGGCACCATGACCTATGACGAGGCGGAGGATTACCTGATCCGCGCGCAGGAGGCGGCGAACAGCCACGACAACGAGGGCCGCAAGGAAGGCATCCGCCAGTTCATCGACGAGAAGAGCTACAAGCCGGGCCTCGGCGCCTACGACACCGGCAAGCAGAAGGGCTGAGCGGGTCATGACCGGTACACCGCTCGATCTCGATCGGCTGCTGCGCGCGCGTTCGGTCGCGATCGTCGGCGCATCGGAGAAGCCGGGCGCGCTCGGCAACGCGGTGCTGCGCAACCTGGAGCGGCACGGCTATGCGGGCGCCATCCACCTCATCAACCCCAAGCGGCCCGTCATCGCCGGGCGCCAGGCGCTGGGCGGGATCGACGAGCTGCCGGTGGGCGTGGACGCGGCGGTGTTGGCGATCCCCGGCCCGGCGGTGCTCGACGCCGTCCGCGCGCTGGCGGCGCGCGGGGTCGGCGCGGCGGTGATCTTCTCGGCGGGGTTCGCGGAAGGCAGCGAGGAGGGGCTGGCCGCGCAGGCGGAGGTCGCGCGCATCGCCGCCGAGCACGGCGTGGTGGTGGAGGGTCCCAATTGCCTCGGCATGACCAACTACGTCGAGGGCATCCCGCTGACCTTCGTCGAGACACCGCCGCTGATGCTCGACGCACCCGCGGCCGACCGGCGCATCGGCATCGTCTCGCAGTCGGGCGCGATGGCGGTGGTGCTGGGCACCACGCTGATCGCCAAGGGTCTCGGCCTCTCGATCTCGGTGTCGACCGGCAACGAGGCCGCGTCGGGGGTCGAGGATTATGTCGAGTATCTGCTTGCCGAGCCGCACACCGCCGCGATCGGGATGATCGTCGAGCAGTTCCGCAGCCCCCGCCGCTTCCTCGCGCTGGCCGAGCGGGCGCGGGCGGCGGGCAAGACGATCGTGCTGCTCCACCCCGGCACGTCGAGCGCGGCGCGCGAGTCGGCCGCGACGCATACGGGCGCGATGGCAGGCGACTGGCAGGTGATGCGGACGCTGGTCGAGCGCGCCGGCGTGGTGCTGGTCGACAGCCTGGAGGAACTGGGCGACGTCCTCGATCTCGCGATCCGCTGCGGCGCCGGGCCGGGGGGCGGCACGGCGGTGCTGACCGAATCGGGTGCGTTCAAGGCGCTGACGCTGGATCTGGCCGAGCGTCTGGGGCTGGCGCTTCCCGAGCTGGCCGGCGACACGGCGGTGGCGCTGCGCGCGGCGGTGCCCGACTTCATTCCCGTCTCTAATCCGATGGACCTGACCGCTCAGTCGCTGGTCGACCCCGATCTCTACCGTCGCACGCTCGTGCCGCTGCTGGCGGACGCCGGCATCGGCAGCATCGTGCTGGGCATCATCCAGACCGACGAGCACACCTGCCGGCTGAAGTTCGGGCCCATCATCGCCGCGATCCGCGCCTTGCGGCCCGAAAAGCCGGTGATCTTCGCCGGCCTGGACGACGGTGCCCCGGTGCCGGCCGGCTATATCGCGGACCTGCGCGCGCTGGGCGTGCCATATTTCCCCTCGCCCGACCGGGTGTTCCGGGCACTGGCACGGCTGACGCACGCGGCGGCGCGCGATCGTGCGGTGGCGCCCGACGTGCCGATCGCCGCGATGCTGCCGCACGGCGGCGTCATCGCCGAATACCGGTCCAAAGCGCTGCTCGCGCCTCTCGGCGTGCCGTTCCCCGCGGGCGGGTTCGCGACGACGCCTGACGAGGCGCTGACCGTCGCCGCGCGCATCGGCTATCCCGTGGCGCTGAAGGCGCAGGCGCAGGCGCTGAGCCACAAGAGCGATGCCGGCGGCGTGGTCCTGAACCTTGCCGACGCGACCGAGCTCGCGGCGGGGTGGGCGCGGCTCCACGCC
>NZ_CAHJWW010000061.1 GCF_903643035.1 Sphingomonas bacterium
GGCGCTCGGCTTCATGGCGCGGCTGGCGCCGGCGACGGCGGCTGAGCAGAAGCGCGAGGCCGCCGACGTGCGGGCCGAGATTGCGCGCGGCGGCGAGCGGTTCGCGCTCAAGCCATGGGACTGGGACCGCTACGCCGAACGCATCCGCCGCGCGCGCTACGACCTCGACCAGGATCAGGTGAAGCCGTACTTCCTGCTCGACACCGTCCTGCAACAGGGCGTGTTCTTCGCCGCCAACCAGCTCTACGGCGTCACCTTCAAGGAACGCCACGACCTGCCGGTGTACCAGCCCGACGTGCGCACCTTCACCGTATACGACAAGGACGGCTCCGAGCTGGGGCTGATGTACTTCGATTACTGGAAGCGCGACAACAAGCAGGGCGGCGCGTGGATGTCGAACTTCGTCGGCCAGTCGACCCTGCTCGGCACCAAGCCCGTGATCTACAACGTCGCCAATTTCACCAAGCCCGCGCCCGGCCAGCCCGCGCTCATCACCTTCGACGACGTGACGACGATGTTCCACGAGTTCGGCCACGCTCTGCACGGACTGTTCGCGGCGCAGATGTACCCGACGCTGTCGGGCACCAACACCGCGCGCGACTGGGTCGAGTTCCCCTCGCAGTTCAACGAGCACTGGGCGCTCGATCCCACCGTGTTCGCGCACTACGCGCGCCAGTACCGGACCGGCGCGGCGATGCCGCAGCCGCTGGTCGACAAGATCAAGCGCGCGGCCAAGTTCAACCAGGGCTACGCGCTGGGCGAGCTGGTCGCGGCGGCCGAGCTCGACATGAAGTGGCACAGCCTGCCCGCCGCCGCGCCGTTGCAGGATGTCGACGCGTTCGAGGCCGGCACGCTCGCGGGCCTGGGCCTGGACACCGCCGACGTGCCGCCGCGCTATCGGTCCAGCTACTTCCTCCATATCTGGGGCAACGGCTACTCGGCGGGCTATTACGCCTATCTGTGGACGCAGATGCTCGACGACGACGCCTATGCCTGGTTCGTCGGCCATGGCGGGCTCACACGCGCGAACGGCCAACGCTTCCGCGACCTGATCCTGTCACGCGGCCACACGCAGGATTACGACGCCATGTTCCGCGCCTTCTACGGCAGGGAACCCGAGATCGGCCCGATGCTGGAGAACCGCGGTCTCAGCCCCGCCTCCTAGCGGTCGCACGGGTCACGGCCAAGGGGACGCGGCTGTATCCTGCGCCCGGTCTCGATCGATCGCCCTTCCCTGCGCGCCGGCCGCCTCCCGCCCGGGCGGACACGCCCAGCGACATTGCCTGGTCGCCGGACAGAGGGGACTGTCGGTTCTCGCAATCGGTGTCAGCGGATGGTTGAAGCCAGTGTCAGCGGGACGCTCGAAATGGCGCGAGCCGCGTCGGCTGTCGTGATCGGGATGGTTGATCGGCAAAACTGGCACGCTGGCCGGCTGCTCACTCGTAGAACATCATCGTTTTGTAATTACACCGACCATATATCGGTTTATATCCCGAAGGTCTTTAACACTCCAAGCGTGTGGAGGCACCTTTGCGCCGTTTTCTCTCAGTGTCTTTGGAATGAGATCGCCGTTTGGCTGAAGAATGATCGATGATACAATCACGCCGGGATAGGAAATCAGCCGCTTCCTGAAGGCGAGTGTCGTTAGATCAGGCGTCGGCGGGGTACTCTTTTTTGCCAGTGGGCCTGTTCCTTTGAGGTCCGATCCGTGACACATGACACAACGGTGCAAGTAGAGGTCTCTACCATTAAAGTCCTCGGCGAGAGACCGTGGCGCTTGGGTCAGTGCCAGAGCTACTAGCACGCCCTTGAACAACGTTGTCATTCGCGCGTCCTGTGGGCCTGTATATCCGTGGGTCTTACCCTCGGCGTCTCGCCTCCGCAACAAGATGCTCGCACCCTTCCGAAAATAAACTGTCAATGAGATGGCTAACGGCAGGCGATGCTGGGCGGCAGAGAAGGCACCATATTCCAGAAATCTATTCCAAATTGCCTTCTTCCGAAGGTGACCGATCGAGATGAAAGTATCGGAACCGTTTGCGTTCTAGCCATGTCCTTTTGAATATCGATCCAGAAACCGCATGAAGGTATTTCTGGACGGGCGGGATTGCGGAACAGGTTTGTTGGACTGTCGCCAGCGCTCGCCTGCCTCACTTGGCGGGCCGTCCACGACCGCACGGTACATTGACCGTCTGCTGATACGGACTTTGATTGGGATGTCAGCTGCTAGCACCCGCTTCGAGTCACCAGCAACCTCGACTGCGACAATCCGGAAAGGGGAAATGATGGTAATGCGCGGCGGCCTCTGACATCGACTTAGGGAACTGACAGGAACTGTCGGCTTCAGCCTGTCCGTGCTCGACGGACCGAAGTGCGCTGGGCGGCCCGACCGCGAAGGTGGCCGGCGCGATCTGAGAGCAATACCCGGGATCGTCCACATGCTCGGGATCGGTGCATGTTGGCGTGACTGACCGGCGGAGCATGGGGCTTGGTCGCGACCGACTCCACCGGACGCCCGCGCATCCCGCCAAAGTTCGGCCGCAAGGTTGCGGTGCCTCGCGGTCGTGATGCCTGCCGCGCCCGAAACCTCGTCGAACGACCATGATGCAGACTCAAGGACCGGGAGCGCATTGCTAGCCGATACGACGCGGGCTGCGGGAAGCCCCTCCCCTTGTCCGCCGCGGCGGATCGCGTGGTCGCAGCGTCCGGTCCGGATGGGCTGGACCCCGCTGTCGCCCTCCGCTCACTGACCAACGGGCGAGGTGATCGAGGACGAGACAGGGTGCAGGCCCTGGCCTACAGCGCGAAGGCGGTCTGCCCTTCAGTGTACCTCGACTTCTTCATGCCCCAGCTTCTTGCCGGCAAACTCTACAAGTCTAGAAAACCTCCGCTTGAACCGCGCCGTAGACAAAGGATCCGAAGATGGAGATCAATCGCCGCGTGCTGCTCGGTGCCGCAGCCGGTGCCGTGGCTGCATCGACCGTCCCGGCGGCCTCTGCCGCGCAGCCGGGGGCGAAGTGGCCGCCCGCCGAGCAGATCAGGCTCTGGCCCAGGCGGCCACCGAACGCGCCTGCGCGCCTGCCCACGCCCGGCCTGACCCTGAACGGTCCCGCCAGTCAGCGCGAGCTGTGGCTCACGGGAGTCGCAGAGCCCGTCATCGGCGTGTTCCGCCCCCCGAATCCGGACGGGCGCGCGCTGCTGTCGATCCCCGGCGGCGGCTACGAGTTCCTGTCGATCGAGAACGAAGGCCTGAACGTCGCCAGTACGTTCACCCCGCTTGGCGTGACCGTGTTCGTCCTCGCCTATCGGCTACCGGGCGAAGGCTGGTCCGAGCCGCAGGACGTGCCGCTCCAGGACGGACAACGGGCGATGCGGCTGATCCGCGCCAACGGTGCTCGGCTCGGCATCGACCCGGCCAGGCTTGGCGTGATCGGCTTCTCCGCCGGCGGGTTGCTTGCCGCCTCGCTCGCCACCGCCTGGCATGATCCGGTATACGCAAGGATCGACGCCGCCGACGAGATGGACGCGCGGCCGGCGTTCGCGGGACTGGCCTATCCTGTCGTGTCGGGCGACCTGATGCGGGTCGGCACGGGACCTGCCGGACGGTTCGACACAAGGCGGCGGCTGGGGGAGCACACTCCCCCTCTGTTCATCGTGCATGCGCTCGACGACCCGGTCGTTCCGTTCAGCGAGCCCATGGGCATGTTGGCGGCTGCGCGCGAGGCCAGGGTGCCGGTCGAGGCACATTTCCTCCAGCAGGGCGGCCACGGTTTCGGGCCACGCTACCTCTCGCCCGATCTGCCCGGCTCGCACTGGCCCGTCCTGTTCGACCTCTGGATGTCCCGGTCGCTTGCCGCGCCGGGTCCGGTTTCGTCGTGACCGGCGTTCACGCCGGCCTCGATCGCCACATCTCGCCTGTCATGCTCGCCTCTGCGATGCTGGCGACCATCCGAACCCGCGCCCATGCTCGAACCGTAATGCTGGACGACGCGCATCTTTCGAGAGTTGCGGCACCTGTCGACGGCACGTTCCACCTCATCAGAGATGGAACGTCACCGTGCCGCGATAGCTCTGGTTGCTTACATCCTTGCGCAGGAAGGTCGTGTCCGCTCCCGCGGTGAGATCGAACGTGCGGGTGCGCACGGTAAGCCCGCCGGACACCTCGCCCCAGTCGTGGTCCCGCGTACCGAGGCTGAACAGCGTGCTCGTCCCGGCGCCACCGCTGAAGTTGGTGGTGAACGCACCCGGCCGGTCGTTGAACGCGTGGACGTAATAGGCCGAGAGATACGGCTTGATCGTGCCGCCGCTCGCGAGCCGCAGCCCGGCACGGCCCTCCACGCTGCTGACGTGACGCGGGTCGTCGAAGAGCGCCATCGGGCCGCCTGTCTCGAGCAGGCGCGGCAGCAGGATGGTCGCGCCGCGAATGGCGACACGCGGGCCGATGGTGATCTGTCCCGCCGGGACGTCCTTGGCGACACCCAGTTCACCGGTCAGCGCCAGCGCCCGACGGTTGGCGGTGAGCGTATAGTTGGTGCCGACCAGGCTTGCGGCACGCGTCAGCCCCAGGTCGAACGAACCGGCGGTGCCGAGCGCGTCGATCGTCAGGCCGCTCAGCTCGGCCTTGCCGTAGACGGCTCCCTGATAGAGGCTGCCGCTCACGCGCTGTGCGGCGTTGACGGTCCTGCCGATCAGCCGCGTGTAGGAGAAGGCGGCGCCGAGCGTCGCCCGATCCGTAAGGCCCGTCTCAAGCCCGCCCGCGATGAAGAAGCCGTTGAAGGTGTCGTGCCCGCCCGCCGGAACCGCCGTCGCCATCGGTGACGAGTGTCCGTCGATATAGCCCCCGGCGAGATAGCCCGCGACGTTCTCGGGCAAGGTCGCCGCGGTCTGCGCGTTCTCCTGGCCGTCGCCGGCGAGCAGGACGCCGCCCGACATCCCGACCGACGCCGCCGCGGCGAGATCGACCGGACGACCGATCATCGTCAGCTTGCCCATGCCGCCGCCCGAGCCGCCCATGTTCGCGATCCGCTCCCGATAGAAGCGGTCCATGTTGTCGAGCACCACCGTGCCGATATTGTTGGCGAGCGTGCGGTTGCGCGGCGCCCAGCTCTCCAGCGTCGCCTGGATGGTCGACGCGCTCTGAAGGTCGAGCGGACCGTAGAGCGCCGACAGGCTGTTGTAGTTCGTCGCCCGGTTGCCATCGAGCAGCTGCGCGTAGGCGCGCTGCACGGGCGAGGCCGACGATACCACATTGCCGTACTGCCCGGCCAGGATCCGCACCTGCACCGCCTGCGCCGAATAGTTGAAGCTCGGCGTCAGGATCGCCGACAGCGCGGTGGGCGTGGCGAAGGTGCCGGTCACGCCGCCCTCCGCGGTCAGGATCGAGTACACGTCGTTGTAGCGGATGGTGGCGCCGGCGACCGGCGCGAAGCCCACCGTGCCACCGATGTTGGCGATGCCCGGCTGGCCGGACCCCGCGGCCACCACGATCCGATCCGCGGCCTGACCCGGACCGACGTCGATCATCAGGATGTTGCCGGAGGAGAGGATCAGGTTGCCGCCGAAGGTGATCGTGCCGACCGTGCCGACCGTGCCCGGCGCGATCATGCCGGCCGCGCTGGTGAAGAAGGGCTGGTTGAAGCGGCCGGTGCCCTGGATGCCCCCACCCATCAGGAAATAGTCGCCAAGCGTGGTGATCGTGCCGTTGTTGGTGACCAGCCCGGTGAGCTGGTCGACTTCCATGTTGACGGTCAGCGCGCCGGGCGCGGCGACCGTCAGCTTGGCGCCGCTGCCGGAAACGGTGAGGCGGTCGATCGCCACCGCCGTATTCAAGGTGGTGGTGCCGGCGGCGGACAGCGTCACGTCGTAATAGCGGCCGTACGTCCTGGTGGCGGCGACCGGGTTCGTGTTGTTCGGCACGAAGTTGGTCGCGCCGGGCAAGCCGTTGGCCAGCGTCGGCGCCGGCGTCACCGCGGCCAACGACACCGCATTGCCATGCGTGTCCGAGCCGTCGTCCGCGGCGAGGATCGAGCCGCCTGACACGCGGCCGTCGTCCGCCGACAGGTTGGAGCTCAGCCCCGCGCCGGCGGCGGCGCCGCCCGTCCCGGTGGTCGCCGAGGCCGGCGTCGCGGCCTCCTTGGCGGCCAGTTCAGTCTTCTGGCTGTCAGTAGCACCGCTGCCGGCGGTGGTCGGCTGGACGGTCTCCACGCCGGTATTGAGGTCCTGGCAGTCGCTGACGCCGCTGTCCTGGAAACAGACCGCGCCGAACTTGCCGCTGGTCCCGTTGATCCCGTCGCCCGGCGTCGTCGGCACGCCGTTCACGAGCCGCCCGCCACTGATGACCTGATAGGCCGGGTCGAGATTGGTCAGCCAGTGCGCCGGGTCGGTCCAGTTCCCGTCGCCCGCAACCGCGCTGACGTAGTGATAGGGGTTGTTCGCGACGATATAGTCCCAGAACAGGTAGAGCGGCTGGTAGAAGCCGGTGGTGCCGAACGAGTTGGCCGGCTGCGCGGCATAGAAGCGGTCGCTGCCCGACAGCACGCCGATCACGGTCGGCTTGCTGAACGTCTTGTCGAGGATCAGCGGGCCACCCGAGTCGCCCGGCCCGATCGTGCCCTCGTTGGGCAGGGCGGCGTCCTTGAAGACGTTGAAATCGTAGCGATTGGAGCGGTTCGGGCTGTCGAAGTCGATCTGGTAGAGGTTCTGCGGCAGCCCATCCTTCGCGCCGAACAGGAACTCGTCCTGATCGTCGAGCGAACCCAAGATGCCGATGTAGTTCTCCGCGAGACGCCGGCGATAGTCGATGCCGCCGGCGGCGCCGGTAAGGCCGGTGCCGTTGGTGCCGTAGCCGTCGATGGTGACGTGGTAGCCGGTGCCGGTGGTGGTGTTGAGCGCGGCGGGCGCGGGTAGCTGAGAGAGCAGGATGGTCCAGGTCGGCACGTTGCGCGCGGGCGTGTCGAGCGTCGCCACCGCGATATCGCCCTGAAGGAAGTTGTTGCCGATCCCGAGCTTCGTCGAGTCAGGGTTATACGCGACCTGGTTGACGTTGTAGAGATAGCCCGCGGTGTTCGTCTTGTATTGCTGCGCACCGGCCAGATACCAGTTGCGCAGCGCGGGAAGATTGTTGGCGGCGAAGCCGAAGCTGATCGGCAGCTGGCCCGGACCGGTGCCATAGCCGAACGGGTCCTGGAACCCGGTTCCGGCCGGATTCTCGTTCACGCAGTGCGCGGCGAAGATCACCGTCCGCGGGTTGATCAGCGTGCCGGTACACAGGCCGAGGAAGCCGTTCTTCTCGTCGATCACCATCTGGCCGACGCCGGTGACGTTGACCGGGTCGATCGCGCTGGTGGGGGTGGCAGGCGGCGTGACGACGATCGCCGGACTTGGATCCGAACCCTCCGGCGTCGCCTGCGCAAAGGCACCATTGGCGACGAGGCCACTGAAGGCGCTCGATATCAGAAGGCAGACGCGCAGCGTCGCAGGACGCACCGTCGGTCGCTTGACAATCATTGACGTAACCCCCGTTTCACGCGACTTCGTCTGCGTTTACGGATCATGAACATAAAGCTGCTGCGGCATCGGTCAAGCGGGTTGGCGCCGCCGGCGCGACGACCGAAGCGTCGGACAGATGGCGACAGCACGAGCGCGAACATGCTGGCCGGCTCGTTGATCTTCGAGCATGACAATGGCCGAGCGCCCGCGTCTCAAATGGCGTGCGACGACGACGGCAGGGGCGGCCGACCGGTCGCTCCACCGGCTTGGCGGCGGACGCTTATCCGAACGCCCAGCGCAGCGTCTGCGCGACTCCGAGGGTGCCGAGCCGAAGCGCGGGTCGGTTCAGGATCGGAGACGTGAGGCCGTGCAGGCGCCGTGCCCAGTCGGGCAGGAGATCGATGCCGGCCGCCATCGTCAGTCGCCGTACCGGCTCTGCCGCCGCCGTGGGCGCCGGCTGCTCGAGCACCAGCCGCGCGACCTCGCGAGACCGCTCGTCGGACTTCATGCCGCGACGCATGTCGGCGATCATCGCGGCGGCGGCCCTGCGATCACGAGGTGGATGGCCGGCCCCGAGCGCGGCGGCGACCTCGGCCATCTCCGCATAATAGCGGTCCTGATCGGGCGCGGGCATGCGAGGGTCGGCATAGCGGCGATAGCCGGCGAGGAAGCTGCTCGCGCTGCTCACGTTGACCCAATCGAGCAGCGCCGGGTCGTTCGCACGATAGGGCGTTCCGTCGGGCAACTCGCCGCGCACCTTGTCATGGATCGTCCGCACGCGCGCGATCGCGTCCATGGCGTCGTCCCGCCCGCCAAAGGTGGTGACCGCGATGAAGCGCGCGGTGCGACGCAGTCGGCCGTGCATGTCGGCCCGGAAGTTCGAATGGTCCCAAACCCCGGCCAGCACCGAGGGATGAAGCATCTGGAGCAGCAGCGCGCTGACGCCACCGACCATCATCGAGGCGACATCGCCGTTCACCCGCCACGCGACCGACCCTGGTCCGAACAGGCTGTCCGCGCGGCGAGCCACCGGCCGCTCACCGGCGGCACGATCGTTGAAGACCGATGACACGCGCTCGGCGATGGAACGGCGGACGGGATGAAGAAGCTGGTCGAGCAAAGCGCACCTCTTGGCAACGACCCCGATATAAGTCGATCCGGCGGCTTCGCGACCTCATCGGACCATCCCCGCGCGGGCGGATGGCAACGACGGCTAAGAAGGCAGCACTCAAGACCTTCCCGCGCCCGGCACGCCGCGAACCTCCGGCCCCTGCCTCCCGAAGGCAGTGGGCGACCGCGCACGCCCGGCACGCCGGGGCGGTACAGGCGTACAGCGGCCGGGCGTGGAACCACGCGCCGAACGCCCGACGGTCTCGATGCCCGCGCACCCGCCCACCGCAGCGATCGAGCCGGAGCCTGACGGTCGACGCCTCCCAGTTCGGCACCACCGGCAGGCGGCGCGAGAACAGCACCGCCCTGCCCGGCCGTGGCACATGGCGGCGGTGACGATGTCGTAGCGCACGGCGCCCGACCGGCACATCATCAACGTCGGGCTGTCATCGCCATCACCGATCCATGCGCGGTCGCGGACCTTGCGCGCCGCGCGCAACTTCATCTCCGCCATCGCCAGGTGCTCGCCGGCGTGGCGCTCGGCGCGCGTGGCTCGACCTTCATTCCTGCCCGGACGCATCGGCCTACCCGGTCGGATTCGAGGCTTTGTTTCACTGATCTGGATCCCGCCGATGTGGCGTGACCAACATGTGAGGATCGTACAGCAGGGCTGTTTCAGGCGACCCGACCACAAGGACCGTCGGATTGGGGCCATACACGGCAGGCTGTGGGAGGCCCGCGTTTCGGGAGCCTTGTGCCTGAACAGCACCGAAGCCGCCTTGTCCGGTCCTTTAACAAAGCGGCTGAAAACGACCGGATGAGAAGGGGCTGGATGGTGGGCGTGGCAAGGATTGAACTTGCGACCCCTGCGATGTCAACACAGTGCTCTACCACTGAGCTACACGCCCACGCTGCGGACGGCACTAGCCGGAGCGATGTCGTGGTGCAAGCAGTCAGTGACGGCCGGTCGCGCTGTCGCTCTCGAACAGGCGGTCGACCTCCAGCACCAGGTCGCGCAGGTGGAAGGGTTTGGACAGGACGCGCGCCTGCGGCATCTGCCGGCCGGCCTTCAGCGTCACTGCCGCGAAACCGGTGATGAACATCACGCGCATGTCCGGCGCCATCTCGGCGGCGCGTTGCGCGAGTTCGATGCCGTCCATCTCGGGCATGACGATGTCGGTCAGCAGCAGGTCGAACCGCTCCGCCTCCAGCAGGGGTATCGCTGCGGTGCCGCGATCGACCGCGCAGACGGCATAGCCCGACCGCTCCAACGCACGCGTCAGATATTCGCGCATCACGCCATCGTCCTCGGCAAGCAGGATGCGGATCATCGATGTCCCTTGTCGCAATCCTGCTGCGTGTATGCAGCGAAGGCTTAAGATATTCCAGCTTTCCCGCGACCGGCCGATTGCGGACCGGTACGATCGCGTCCACACCGGCGCTGGATGACGCAGCCGTCCTTCGACCGGTTCGGTCCGGCGATCCCCGACACCCCCGTGGTGCTGTCGGTTCCGCATGCCGGTCGCGCCTATCCAGCCGCGCTGATGGCCCAGCTGGCGGTGCCGCTGGCGACGGCACGGCTTCTGGAGGACCGCCACGTCGATGCGGTCGCGCTCGCCGCGCTGGGCGGCGAGACGATGCTCGTGCAGCGGCAGGCCCGCGCGTGGATCGACCTCAACCGGCGGGAGGACGAGCGCGATCCGGCGGCCGAGGCGGGGATGCCCGCCGTCACGGTCGGGGGAATGCCGGCCCCGGCGGTCGAACCCAGCGCCAGGGTGCGCGCCGGCCTGGGCCTCGTTCCCCTGCGGGTGGGTGGTCGGGCCGAGCTGTGGCGGCGGCGCTGGACCGGCGGGGAGGTCATGGCGCGGATCGTCGCCGACCACCGCCCCTATCACGTCGCCGTCGCCGACGCCCTGGGCGCCGCGGCCGCGCGGTTCGGCGCGGCGGTGCTGGTCGACCTCCATTCGATGCCGCCGCTGCCGGGCAGGACACCGGCACGGATCGTGATCGGCGACCGTCACGGCGCCAGCGCGGACGGCACGGCAGCCGCGATCATCGAGGCGCAGGTGGCGAGGATCGGTCTGCGGAGCGCACGCAACCTCCCCTATGCGGGCGGTCACATCGTCGAACGGCACGGCCATCCGGCTTTCGGGGTCCATGCGGTGCAGGTCGAGATCGACCGGTCGCTGTACCTCGACCGATCGTTCGACCTTCCGCTGGCCGACAAGGTCGCCTGGCTCGCCCGGTGGCTGAGAGCGGCGATCGACGCGCTCGCGCAGGAATGCCGATCCGGAGCCTTGACCCGCCCGCGTCCCGTGACCGAGCCGCTCGCCGCCGAATGATCGGCGGACCCCGCGCCGCACATAAAAAACCACCTCGCGAACAGATCCGCGAGGTGGCCTAGGTTCAGGGAGGGACACGCTGAAAGCGTGTCATGCAACGCCGTGAAAGGGGGGACACGGCGTCGCAGGGATAACTATGGGACCTGCGAAAGGTTGCTTCAAGCCCCGGACGGCGCCGAAGTTTTCAGCCGGCGACGAGCGTGCGGCCTATGCCTGCGGCGACAGCGCGGGCAGCGGCATCTTTCCCTGCCCCTTCTGCCGGGCGAACAGGTCGCGCATCAGCGAGAGCGAGAACAGATGGGCATAGGCGAGCGGCAGCAGCCCGGACTGGCTCATCTTGCGCAGCTGGTCGCCGCGCATCGCCGCCAGCTTCTCCTCGTTCACGATCTGGAAGCCGCGATACACGAACGGCGTGTTGGCGCCGTCCTCGGTTATCGTCGTCTCGCCGTCCATCAGCAGGTCCAGCTCGCGCAGCTCGTTCATGAACGCCGTGGTCCGCTGGCCGGCCTGTTCGAACATCTCGTTGAAGCCGAGCAGTTCCCTGGTCACGGCGCTTGGCTGGCCGTCCTCGTCGAACAGGCGCTCGCCCTCGTCATAGGCGCCGACCACGTCGCTGGTCGGATCGAAGCACAGCGACAGCTGCTGCGCATCTGCGCTGAGGCGGGCGAGCATGAACGGATAGCGGCGGACATAGGCCGGGACATACACGTTCTCGTAGAAGCGGCCGTCGTCGGCGGCGAACGTGTTGACGCCCTCGTTCAGGCCCAGCAACGCCAGCGGCACCGCATCGGCGCCCTGCGAGAACACGATCGGATAGTTGCGCTGGACGAGCGGGAACTCCTCCACCGTCACCGGGATCGCATGCTGGCCAAGCAGGAAAGGCGCCGATTCGGTCTTGCGGACGCGCCAGTCGCGGTGCGTATCGCTCGAAAGCGGTTCGAGCCCGTTGTAGAAGAGCGGAAGCGACGGGGCGACGCTGGCCATGATGCGGGGACTCCTGCGGGGTGGCGGCACGGGCGGCCGGTTAGCGCGCGGCCCTATGCGGGCAGGCAGGCCGGCGCAAGCGCGGGGGCGACGAGCTTGCCCGGGTTCATGAGCCCGAGCGGATCCATCGCCGCCTTGATCGCGCGCATCGCGTGGAGGCGCGCGGGCGGGCCAAGCCGCTCCAGCTCGCCCAGCTTCATCTGGCCGATGCCGTGCTCGGCGGAGATCGACCCGCCCGCCGCCACGACCAGGTCGTGGACGAACCGGGTGATCGCGGGCGCCTCCCGGGCATACCACGCGTCGCACTCCGCGCCGGTCAGGATCGGCGGCGCGGGCGCGCGGACATGGAAGTGGACGTTGCCGTCGCCCAGATGGCCAAAGCCCGACGCGCGCGTGCCGGGGAAGCGCGCCTCGCACGCCGCCGCGGCGTCGACCATGAAGCGCGGCATCGCGTCGACGGGCACCGAGATGTCGTGCTGCACCGCAGGCCCCGTGGCGCGCTCCGCGTCCGAGATCGAGTCCCGGATGCGCCAGAACGCCTCGGCCTGCGCCTCGCTCGCCGCGATCGCCGCGTCCTCGATCAATCCGTCGGCCAGCGATGGCGCGAGCCAGTCGGCGAGCGTCCCGCCCAGCGCCTCATCCAGCGCCCCATCCGGTTCGCAGGCGACCGGATCGGCGGACACCGCCTCCACCAGCACATGCCAGCGATGCTCCTGCGACAGCGGCGCCCGCGCGCCCGGCACATGCGCGAGGACGGCGGCGAGCGACTCGGCCGGCAGCAGCTCGAAGCTTTCCACCGCATCGGTCCGCCGCTGGAGCCGGCGCAGCAGCGCCAGCGCGGCCTGCGGATCCGCTGAAGGCTGG